>JBHHVC010000108.1:0-9083 GCA_046754125.1 Candidatus Zixiibacteriota bacterium | reverse complement strand
GTTAACGTCAGGCGCCCCGGACGTATCGGCCTGTTGTTGCTGCAACTGCTGTTGTTGCTGTGCGCGCAACTCCAGATCCCGCTGGGCCTGAGCCTGTTGAGTCACAGCAGATGTCGTAATATCAGAAGGGTCGACTCCCTGCTTTCGATTGGACGACATTAGAGCCAGCGCCCCACAGTTGAACATGAATAGGACGGCAAGCACAGTCGTTGCTCTGGACAAAAACGAAGCTGCTCCACGTCCGCCGAAGATGGCGCCGGAAATATTGCCTCCCCCGCCCCCACCTCCGAATGCCGATCCGGCCAGCCCCTCGCCCTTGCTGGACTGCAAAAGTACTACCAGCACTAATAGCACAGCCACTACTACGTGAAAAACTACCCAACCTACAAACAACCTGATTCCTCCATTCACGCGGCGCTAATAATTGCCGCAAAATCTTCCGCTTTCAGCGAGGCACCCCCTACCAGCGCGCCGTCAATATCCGGCTGCGACAGAAGGGAACTCGCGTTGGACGGCTTCACCGAGCCGCCGTACAAAATCGGAACAGCACTAGCGGCATCTCCATCGATAGCCGAGAGTCTGCCCCGGATAAAAGCATGCACTTCCTGAGCCATCTCAGGGGTAGCGGTCTTGCCGGTGCCGATTGCCCAAACCGGCTCGTATGCAACTACCGACCGTCCTAACTGCTCAGCCGCCAACTCCTTAACAGTCCCATCTACTTGTGCGCCAATCACTTCTTGCGTCTGGCCATTCTCGCGCTGGGCCAGCGTTTCACCGACGCATATAATAGGCGTCAATCCCGAGTCGAGCGCCAGCTTTGCCTTTATGTTGACCATTCTATCGGTCTCGCCGTGGTACTGCCGCCGCTCGGAGTGTCCCAATATAACGCAGGTTACGCCAACTGTCAACAGCATGGTCGCTGAGACCTCGCCGGTGTAGGCGCCATTGTCGTGTTCCGACATATCCTGCGCCCCCAACGCAATACCACTGTTGTGCAACAGTTTACCAGCTGTGCTCAGCGATATATATGGAGGGCAGACTACAACCTCGACACCGTCGCGAACAAGGCCTGCCGAGAGAATGTGGGAAATAAGCTCCTTTGTTTCAGGAATCGTCCCATTGAGCTTCCAATTTCCTGCAATGATCTTTCGCCGCATATTATGTAACCCCGGCAGGTGTCTGATCAGTTAGTGCGGCCACACCCGGCAGGATCTTTCCTTCAAGAAACTCCAATGATGCGCCGCCGCCAGTTGAAATGTGAGTTAGCCGGTTCTCGAGTCCGGCCTGTGTTACCGCTGAAGCCGAATCACCGCCGCCAACGATTGTTGTTGCGCCTTTATCAGTAAGGTCGGCCAGAAATCGAGCTATCTCAAAGGTGCCCTCGGCAAATGGCGCACATTCAAACACCCCCATAGGTCCGTTCCACACAACTGTTCTGGCTGCGGCAAGTTTGTTCACAAATAGCTCTATCGATTTGGGGCCAATATCCAGGCCTTTCATATCGTCAGGAATCTTGTCGGCGGCCACAATCTGGGTCGGGACCGAGTCCGAAATATCCGAAGCGACGACGACATCGGTGGGAAACAGTAGTTCCGTGTCGGAGCTCTTGGCCCGCTCGATTATCTCACGAGCCAGGTCGATCTTGTCCTCTTCAACAAGCGACCGGCCAACTGACAATCCCATTGCGCGGAAAAACGTGAACATCATCCCACCCCCGATGACAAGCATATCGACTTTGTCCAGCAGGTGGCAGATGACATCGATCTTCCCGGATATCTTAGCTCCGCCGAGGATTGCGGCAAACGGCCGGGCAGGATCGCTCAGAGCGCGATCAAGATACTCCAGTTCCTTTTGCATAAGGAAACCAGCCACGGCCTGTCCGAAGTGGCGCGTGACTCCCTGAGTCGAGGCATGTGCCCGGTGGGCGGTCCCGAAGGCATCGTTCACAAAAATATCTGCCAGCGATGCCAGCTTGGCTGCGAACGCCGGATCGTTTTTCTCTTCCTGCTCGTGGTACCGCAAATTTTCCAGCAACAGGCAATCACCTTTGCCCATACGACCTACGACGTTGGAAGCTTCCGGTCCTATACAGTCCTCGGCGAACAGCACTTCGCTTCCCAGCAATTCGGACATACGACGAGCCACCGGTGCCAGTGATAGTTCCGGCACGGCCTTGCCCTTCGGCCTGCCGAGGTGCGAGCATAAGACAACGATGCCGCCGTCAGCAATAATCTTCCTGACAGTCGGCAGTGCCTCGCGAATCCGCCGGTCATCGGTAATTTCACCTTTGTCGTTAATTGGAACATTCAGATCCAGACGGACCAGAACTTTGCGTCCCCGAAAGTTAATGTCGTCTACCGTCACCTTGTTCATTGGCGATCACCCTGCCTTCAACATATTACAACATCATCCTGAGCATATCTACCATTCGACACGAGAAACCCCATTCGTTGTCGTACCATCCGAACACCTTTGCGAAGTTTCCTTTTGCTGCTGTCATTTTAGAGTCGAAGATACAGCCGTGAGGATTTCCTATAATATCAATTGACACTATCGGTTCGTCACAATACTCCAGCGTTTGGGACAAAGAGCCCGAGTCGGCCGCCCGTTTCATGGCCGCGTTGATGTCGTCGGCGGTAGTTGCTTTTCCCAAGATTACCGCCAGATCGACCATAGAGGCGTCGGGCGTGGGTACACGGATAGCGCAGCCGTCCATTTTGCCGGTCAGTTCCGGGATGACTTCGGCAATTGCTTTTGCGGCTCCCGTTGTGGTTGGGATCATTGACATTGCCGCAGCACGAGCCCGTCGCAAATCTTTGTGGGGCAGGTCAAGAATGTTTTGGTCATTGGTGTATGAGTGAATCGTGGTCATAAACCCGCTCTCGATTCCAAAGCTGTCCATCAGCACTTTGACCATCGGGGCCAGGCAATTGGTCGTGCACGAACCGATCGATATCACGTCGTGCTTACTTTTGTCGTACCCATCCGAGTTGATACCGGGGATGAACGTACCGTCGTGGCCGGACGCGGGTGAGGAGATGAGCACTTTTCCGGCTCCTGCCTTAATGTGCGGCTCGACCGCTTTTTTTGAGCGAAAAACACCGGTGCATTCGAGCACAACATCTACGCCCAGCTTTCCCCATGGGAGTCTGGACGGGTCCTTTTCGGCTGACACAGGAATCGTTTTTCCATCGACATTCAGGCTGTTTCCTTCTGCCTTCACCTTGCCGGAGAATCTCCCGTGGATAGAATCGTACTTAAGTAGATACGCAAGTGTTTCGGCGTCGGTTAGGTCGTTGATGGCCATAAACTCAATATCCGTGTTTTGTGCCGCTCTGAAAACAAGGCGGCCAATGCGGCCAAATCCGTTGATCGCGACTTTCATACTGCCTCCGTTAACCCCTAATTTCGGTTCTTAGATCTATAAAGATATTTGATGCCAATTCCAAACGCAACCGCTTCGTAATCCGTGACCGAGACAAGCTGGTTGGAAAAGCTGACTGGCATGTATTTCAAACTCAAATCCAGAGCAATCGAATTGTGTATTGGCCAGTCAATGCCTCCTCCGACCACGAAATTAAAATCGGTTCCCGATTCCTGGTCCAGTCCGGACCCAACGAAAAAGGATTGATTGGATACAAACTGCACGGTGCGCCTACCGTAGTACAATCCGCCTCCTCCGAGAAGGTAGGGCTGTAGCTCGATATTCGACCCGGCCAGAGGATAAAGCTTAGCCTGCAACAGGATCGGGTAGATCATCAGGTTACCAACGTCGCTCTGCAAAGAGTCAGTTATTGACACGGTCCCCCTATTGGCTACCCCGGCTGACAGTTCAATCATTGCTGCCGGAAAGAGGCGATAGGCAAAATAGGCTTCGAAGAGAAAACTGCCATTTTTCACTTTTGATGTCACTGTCGTGGAACCCTCTAAGGTCTCTCTTGGCGGCAGATCACCAAGATTGGACCAGGCGCCCAGCCGCACACCTGCCTGATGGGACTTTCGAAACTGGTCCATCCTGTCGACTTGCTCTTCGGCTTTTGCTCTTTCCACAGGGGAAAATGTGGCAGTAAAAACGGCCACGAAAACCAGTCCGGTGGGTAGGAGTCGAGGTAGTTTCATGAGGCTCCTTGTTTATGAACCGAGTGAGTCATTTCCTGTTATATGCTCCTGTAGCCGAGTCGACTATCTGTTCTTGTATGGTATCGGTTGGATAGAGGATTAGTCTACTGCCTCTGTAGTCAAACAAGGCTCCGAATCGCTGCAATACCGCGTTGCCGATATTTCCAGCCAGTTCGGTGGAAGCTGCGACGCCTGCAGTGGATTCGGTCAACAGAGCCGAGAGAGAACCTAGCCGATATGAGCCAATGTAAACATTGTTTGCAGTGGCCTTTCGACTCTGGTATCCGCCGCCTATTCCTCCGGCTGACTGCTCCAGCGGGCCGATATCCAATAGCAACGAATCAAGACCTGCACTCGTATAATACTCCTTGTGTATCAATAGACCATACGGATTGCCAAGGTCGACAATGAAATCTCCAACTATCCCCTCGATCGAGGCCAAGACCGTTGGGACCTGCATAGTTAGCGAAAAGTCGATTGCCATACCGCCCGGCGGGGCTGAAAAGGTATTTGGGTCAAACACTGTCAGCAGCTCGTTGTCATAGTCAATACGTATTGGAAAGCGCGACAGAAAATCGTATCCGAGCAAACCGGCAAACAATCGGTCGGCTGGCCCGCCGTAGTCAAACCTGCTCATATCAATCTTACCTGCAATCTGATCATACAGCACCAACTCACCGATTGCAATTGAATCAGTCGAGACCAGTTGCAACTTGTCGAAACCGCCGATTCCTTTGCCCGCAAATTGACCGACCGATTTCAACCCGAGCGCGTCAGCTGTCGGACTGTGTAGGATGTTGGCCGAGGCTCCCGAATCAAGAATGAACCAGACACGCATTTTGCCATTGATAACACCGTTTACCAAAACATGGCCACCGCGATAAGCAAACGGTATACATACAGAATTTTTCCCTGCCGGAAATTCATAATCAACAACTGTCGAAGTCGGCATGTAGAAAATCGAACTATCAAAGGGGAGGTTGAGTTCCAGGGATTTTAGTCGAAGCTCGGCATCCATTGGTGCGCCCGTAGCTTCAGCTCGAGTGTGAAAGGGGAACATTATCCCTCCGACGAGTCGATAGTCATCTTCGAAGGTGATCGTGCGAACATCGTCCAATCTGCTAATTACAATTCGCCGACGATACGTTTGGTTATTGTATAGGGCGACAACGGTGTCAGACAACAGTGGATAAAACGCGACCCGACGAAGAACAGTGCCGTTGATAGTCGTGTCGCTCAGTAGCTCTGCTCCCCCAGGCATACGGTCATCGAACAGGTACGCATGAGAATCCATGTAGAGCGTCTTGAGCAGTTCGCGTCGCTCCTGCCCGGCCAACTTCGATATCTGCCCGTTGAAATCCTGCTTCCACGCGACATTGCCGTCGTATGCCTGAACTAGTTCGAGGTCGTGTAGAGAGACCTTCTGATAGACTTGATCTGGTGGGCGGTAGTATTGGACAAACGTTCCTTCCATTCCGTTGACTGAAGCCGTGCCACGTGCCACATAGCCGGTCAGTTCTTTCAGGCTATCCAATACCGACGGTCCACCGATCGACTGTATCAGGATTTCCCTCAATTCGTCGGACAGAGCGGCGTGCAATGAAGCGGGATAGGACATCAGCGCGATAATAGTCAACCCTAAGGCAAGGCAATTGCCGGTGAGCGCAGTCATTCTCCAATATTGCGCTAGATAGTGGCGGTGACAACATCTAAGTATACGCCAAAAAACTTGTCCGATCCAAAGTGAGGCGACACGGACGAAAAAAGGGCCGGCACTTTAAGCCCCGGCCCGCAATACAAGTCGTAAGTCTTAATTATTGATATACTTACCGAGAATGCTCGGCATCCGCGATGTCATCTTGGAATTCGCCAGAACTTCGGTCGCGCCAGCTCTGTCGGCTGCTTTCATCAGGTCCTTGAGAATATGCGGCGAATAGCAAATGATCGGTATTTTGCAAGTAGCCCCGTACGAGCGTAGTTTGTTGATTAGAGCGGGCGCCTCGATTCCGTTGAGATTCAGATCGATAATGATCAGGTCAGGCTTAATATCCTGAGCCTTGGTAAAAATCTCCTGGGATCGAATCGCCTTGATGCCTTCAGCGTCCATTCGATCCAGCACAGTCATGATCTTGGAGGTGAATATCATGTTGTTGGCTGCTATAATTACCTTTTTTGCCATACTCACTCATCCATGGTTAAGTAGTTATCCTTACACCGCTTGGCGGCCTCAGACAGTGGCTCCTGCCTGTTCTATTATACTACATTTCTGTTGAGAAAGAAAGGGCTATAGCCAAAAAAGGTGAGAAAAGAGATTGGCGCCTTAGTAAATGGTTGTTACGTAGCGACTTACTGGGGCGCCGCGATGACCAGTCAATAACACAGCCGGTTTTTGTTGATTTCTGTGTCTTTCGGTGCTATTCCCTGCATTACAGGCTGATTGTGGTGCTTTGGACGTTCAACACAGGAGGATTCGGCGCGGGTGTTCAGACAGTTGACACGAGATACCGTTACTTTGGTGGCGTTGGCCAGCCTGCTCTGGCTTGCCGGTCTTAAGGTAGTCAGGAATGAGAGTCAGGCCGAACCGAGGGCCGGGAAGAGCAAAAAAACTAAAGAGATTTGCATCACCTTCGATCAGCTACCGGCCACCGGGTCGTTTATTGAGACCGACGGCCGAATCATCTTAGAACAAATCCTGGCTGCACTCAAAAAACACGAGGTGCGGGCGGCAGGCTTTGTTGTGGCCGGGGAGATTGGCGAGGATTTTGACCTCATCGGCAAGTGGCTCAACGATGGGCACGTACTCGGCAACCTGACCTATTCAAATCAGGACCTGACCGATGTTGGTGCTGACCCTTTTATTCGTGATATGATAAAGGGAGACAAGGCGCTCGAACCGATGCTTTCCGGTTTCGGGCAGAAGCGACGGTATTTCCGATATCCCTTTCTGCGCTATGGCACTACTGTAAGCGGCCGAAGGGCAGTAGACACATATCTTGAGGACCATGACATTGCTCTTGCCCATGCTACCGTTCTGGTCGAGGATTATCTGCACAATCTTTCTTTCGAGCAACTCGGTCCCGATCCGGACTCAGCCAAGTATGACAAGATTCTGAACGAGTACGTCAATCATGTGCTGGACCGGGTGGAGCAGGCCGAGGCGCTGTCCATGGAAGTACTCAAGCGGCCATGTCGGCAGATTCTACAACTGCGAGCAAATGCTCTCAACGCGGCCTTTCTCAATATCATCCTCGCTGGGTTGGAGGATATGGGCTACTCATTCATATCTCTGGACTCGGCCTTGGCTGACGATCTTTACGGTGCACCGGAGGCGTACTACGGGTTACGCGGTGTCGGCTATATCGAGATGATCCGAGACAGCGAGCCGGATCTGATGCCGGCACAATAGGTCAAGTCCAACTATTATCAAACTAAGTCTTTAGGCGAGCGAAGTAGTCCTTCAGCGCATCGGTGACCTTTCCAGACAGCAGGAGTGCGCCTATCAAGGTCGGGACTGCCATAATGGCGAAACAGGTGTCAATGATATTGATGACAGTGTCCGGACTGAGCATAGAGGCCAAAGGTAGGCTAATCAAGTATACATAAACATACTGATTACCAATTCTTTTTCCCATCAAGAAACGAGCGCACTTAAGGCTGTAGTACGAGTAGGAAATCATTGTCGAAACCGAGAAGAGGACGATTACCAGAGTCAGGATCCATCGTCCCGATTGTCCCAGCGTGTGGGTGAAGGCATTGACAGTCATCAAAACGCCATCACTTTCGGGAGCCACTCCGGTGACTATGATAACCAGAGCCGTCACGGTACAAACTATGTTGGTGTCAAGAAAAGGACCGAGCATGGCGATCAGTCCTTCTCGGATCGGCTCTTTGGTTTTTGCGGCGCCGTGGGCCATCGGCGCTGTCCCTATTCCAGCCTCGTTGGAGAAGGCTGCTCGCTTTACGCCTGTAACCATCACTTCCTTGATCGCAAGTCCGGCCGCGCCACCTAAAGCGGCTCCACCGGTGAAGGCGTCGCGAAAGATTGAGATTATTATGCCCGGCACCGCACCGGCGTTGCTCAAAATGATAATCAGCCCCGAAACCAAATAGAGCACAAACATGGCCGGCACTATTTTGGATGCAACCCTGCCGACCCGCACAATTCCGCCGAGTATAACGGCACCCACCAAGACCATGCAGACTGTACCGGTGATCCATCGTTCAATCGAGAAGTCGGCCATCAGAAGGCCCGACAATTGGTTGACCTGAAATAACGACAGGCAGCCGATCATGCCACATACCGCAAAGATGATGGCCAGCGGCCTGAAAGCTTTGCCCAGCCCGACCTCGAGGTAGTACATAGGGCCACCCTGCTCAATGCCGTCCTCGTCCTTCCGTCGATACATTGTGGCCAGCGTGCAGGTGTAGAACTTGGTGGCCATTCCGACAACTCCGGCTACCCACATCCAGAAAATTGCACCCGGCCCACCCAGCGAGATGGCAATAGCTACACCCGCGATATTCCCCATCCCGATGGTTGCGGACAGGGCCGATGAAAGCGCCTGAAAATGAGTGATTTCGCCCGGATCGTCAGGACTGTCGTATTTGCCGCGAAGAATGTCTACCGAGTGCTTTAACGCCCGAAACGGTAAGAACCCACTACGAACGGTAAAATACAGACCGGAGCCTATCAGCAGATAAACTAAGGGGAGACCCCATGCAAAATCGACGGCATTTGCCCAGAACTGTTCGAACGCTTGCACACGGTCCTTTCAAAGTTTGCGCGATTTCGGTTGTTCGATAGTAGGCTTGGCGGGGACGTCGTGCAACAATAACATTGCTGATGGTTGCGCGTAGGGCAAGCAGCTGAATCTACATTCTAGTAGGTTGGGAAGATGGCAAGTATCAGCTCAAAAGCATCCACCGCACGGCGGGGGACCGGAGAGGAAAAGGAAGTCTGCCAT
>JBHHVC010000107.1:0-9105 GCA_046754125.1 Candidatus Zixiibacteriota bacterium | reverse complement strand
GCAGCATAACCGATAGAACAAGGGCGGGAAACACTACTATTGTAGTGCACCCGCCCTTATCAGTTGCTGTTTTTAGCGGTACGGGGAATCGAACCCCGGCTTGGTGGCTGAGAACCACCTGTCCTAACCACTAGACGATACCGCCAATTCAATGCGCAAAACAAAGAAGCAACGACCACACAATATGTCATATGCTATGCCTTGTCAAGAATAGTAATTGTCTGCCCTTCAATGACTTACGTGAAGCCCGCCGATAATCCAATGAGCCCGAACAGATTAGCAATTGCGAAAGGTTCTCACTTTTTTTTCAAAAAAAAGCGACCACAACACAGTCAATATGGCATGAATAGTGCCAATATGGCTCTATATGAATAGGTGCCGACTGGTTCATGTTCCGCTTCACAGAGCAGTGGTTGCTTTGTATTTTCCAAACTGATAGGGATCATAAGCTTGCCGCTCAATATACGGACGCCGACAACCAGTTTTAGCTTTTGTCTGCCTGTTGGCAACTATATCTTTATATTCATGTTGTAGCGTAGAAAGCGGAGAAAACAATGTCGGCTCGAAAAGCAACCGGAACAAAAAAACACCGCAGTTTGACAGCAAAGGACCTCGACTACCGCGTAACTCAGGCTCCGGCCGGGATCAGGAGTTTTGAGGATGTGACACCCTGCTGCGGGATTATCGGGCAGAAAAAGGCTATTGAAGCGATTAAGCTCGGGCTAAACGTAAAAAGTGTGGGTTACAACATCTTTGTTACCGGCTTGGCCGGTACCGGCCGGACGACGACAATTAAGCTGCTGCTGGAGCAACTCGATCATGGCCAGCCGCAGTTTAACGATGCCTGCTATGTAAACAACTTCAAGAATGATGATCAGCCCATTGTTTTGACATTTGAGGTGGGCGGCGGCAGGCGTTTCAAAAAAGACATGGGTTACCTCATCTCATCTATCCGCAAGGTAGTGCCGAAAATATTCATGTCCGAGGACTACAAAGACCGCAACAGCCGGATCTCCCGTGAATTCGAGGGCCGCCAGAAACAACTGATAGGTGACTTTGAACAGAAGCTGACCGATGCCGGCTTCGTGATGGTTCAGATCCAGTCAAGTACCGGGGTTCGCAATGAAATACAGCCTCTGATTGACGAAGAGCCTGCCTCGCTGGACAAACTTGAACATCTTTCCAAAGAAAACAAGTTCCCCTTGTCGCGCCTTGACGAATTACGGCGTGCCTGGGATAGCCTACGTCGCGAGTTTGATCTGGTATCGGTCGAATCGAAGAAACTGACCAACAAGCTTGAAGACGCCCTTGAAAAGTTGGACTACTCGATGGTGGCGCCGCTGATCACCGATAAGATCAATCTGCTCAAGAAGCGTTACCCCGATGAAAACGTTGTGAATTACCTGGATCAGGCCGAGGAGGCGCTGCTAGACGATCTAGATCGTTTTCGTGAGGCCCAGCCACGTCGCGGCGAACAGGATGCACCTCCATTTCGCAAGAGAGAACCTTTCGAGGAATTTGCGGTCAATGTGATTCTGGATAACTCGGAACGCACTAAGGTCCCAATAATCATTGAGAAGTCACCTTCATACAAAAACCTTTTTGGCTCGCTTGAACGAGTAGTAGACCGGTTCGGTTACTGGCGGACAGATTTCACCCGCATTTCTTCCGGGTCGCTCTTGCAAGCGAGTGGCGGCTTCCTTGTAATAAACGCTATGGATCTGCTCACCGAACCGGGCTCGTGGTTACACCTCAAACGCACCTTACGCAACAGGGAGTTGGAAATCGCGGCCTTTGATCCGCTTCACATGATGGCCGGGGCCGGCATCAAACCTGAACCAATTCCTCTGGACGTGAAAGTTGTCCTGATTGGTGAACCGGAGGTCTACCGCTTGCTCTGGCGAGCCGATGAAGACTTCAAGAAGATATTCAAAGTAAAGGCCGAGTTTGACAGCGTTATGAAGCTCGATGCAGGCAATACTCGCCAATACTTTGAATTCATTCGTCGCGTGGTCGATGACGAAGAACTGCTCCCTTTCCATGTTTCTGGCATGCAGGCTTTGGTCGAATACGGCATAAAACTATCCGGCAGGCGCGACAAGCTCACAACACGATTTACTGCGGTGGGTGATATCATCCGCGAGGCGTCCTTTTGCGCGGCCCAGCGCAAGGCAAAGAAGGTCGAGCGTCGCGATCTACACTGTGCTTGGCACAGCAGGATTTCTCGTGTCAACCTGACAGAGGAAAAAGTTCAGGAGATGTACGACGATCGCACGCTGCTCGTGTCGACAACCGGCAAGACCGTCGGTCAGATTAATGGGCTTGCCGTATACAATCTTGGCGAATACAGCTTCGGCCGACCATCACGAATCACTGTCAGCACATCGCTCGGCAAGGCCGGAGTCATTAACATCGAACGAGAGGCGGATCTGTCGGGCCCCATACACAACAAGGGTGTCTTAGTGCTCAGCGGATTCCTGCGTCGCATGTTTGCTCAAGATAAACCGTTGGTCATGTCGGCCTCGGTCTCGTTTGAGCAATCGTACGGTGGCGTGGACGGTGACTCAGCCTCATCGACCGAAATCTACGCTATCCTGTCATCGCTGGGCAACATTGCCATCAAGCAGTCGCTTGCCGTCACCGGATCGGTCAACCAGATGGGAGAGATTCAACCTATCGGGGGAGTCAACGAGAAGATCGAAGGATTCTATGATGTATGCAAGAGCCGCAAGTTGACCGGCGATCAGGGAGTGATGATCCCGCATCAAAATGTCAGGGACGTTCTCCTGAGACCGGACGTCTTAGAGGCGGCGCGCAAAGGCAAGTTTCACATCTATGCCGTCAAGACAATAACTGAGGGGATAGAAATTCTCACTGACCTTCCAGCTGGCCGTCGCAAAGCCAACGGCAGATTCACGGATGGGAGCGTATATCAGATCGTAGACGACAGGCTCAGGGAGATGGCGCTGTCACTAGAATCATTCGCACGCTCTGCGAACAACATCCAGGGCAACTCCAAAAGGCAGAAGAAACATGTCGCCGCAAAACCGGCTTCCTCGCCTCGTCGCCCAACAAAGCGTCGCGCTTGATTCGGATGCGTTCATTTGGCCGCGCGATTGGCTGTTCATGCGTACGCTGTGCCGGTGAGTTGACGTTCGACTATTGCATAACACCGCTACAAACTATCCACACGCGCATTGAATGCGTCGAACGCTTCTGACGTTTTTTCTTTTTTTATTTGTTTTTTCTTGACAGTTTTTTCAAATGGACGTTCTTTTTGATGAACATGTTAACATGGAGGATGTTCAATGCGCAAAGCAAAGAAACGGAAGGTTGCTGTCAAGAGGAAAAAAGCAACTCGCCGCGCTGCTCCAAAACGCAAACCGGTCCGTCGTGCCGCTGCAAAGAAGAAAGCAGCGCCGAAGAAAAGAAAGGCAGTCAAACGCGTCGCTAAGAAGACAACTAAGCGCATCCGTTGTTCTGCCAAGACAAAGGCCGGGAAGCAGTGTAAACGCTACACCAACGGCAAGGCGAAAAAGTGTTCCGTTCATAAACGGTAACACTGCTCGCCATCGAATGAAAAAGCGCGGTCGCCTAAGCGACCGCGCTTTTTTGGGAACGACGGACTATTCAAGAGTTCTAAACGTCATGTTAGAAATCTGCTCCAAAGGAAAAGTAGCTCGTTGGCCTGTCAGACACGGTATCGAAATCCGTTGACCAGGCTAAGTCATATCGTAATAGCAAAAAGCCCAGGTTAGCGCGCATTCCAAATCCAAATCCGGTGTGAATGTCCTGTAAGCGATTGCGCCCGCCTTCGCTGGTGCCTCCTTTGAAATTGTCATTGGTCCAGGCTGCTCCCATATCCATGAAAACAGCGCCGCCCACTCTGGAGAGCACGATAGCCAAAGGAAAGCGCATAGCAAAATAGTCAATCAAGGGAAAACGGAACTCAGCGTTAAGCAACCCATACCTATTGCCGGATAACTCATAGTACTCGGTACCGCGCAGAGGCGTGACAACGTCCGAGAAGTACAGATTCTCTACCTCAAATACTTTGGCATCGAGGGTGCGGTTGCCTATCCAGTTGGTTGTGCCACCAAGAAAATACAGTTTGGGGGTGGAGCCGAGCGAGGCCCCGCCAGACACGCGGAAGGCAAACGAATATGACTGTGCAAAATGCCAGTACTTGCGATAATCCGCTTCTATTGATGAGAATTGTATATCGTCCGAATCAAAGAGGTTTATTCCCTGAGTAAGATTGATCTTAGCCCGACGGCCGTTGATGGGACCGGTCACTCCCCAGACTATATTATCGGTAACGTACGAAAGCTCGGCCGTGGTGACCTTGCTGCTGCGGTCCTCTCTTGGATCGTCGAAGTCATGGTATTCGCGCTCAATGAACCACTGCGACGTGGTCAGATCTATGCGGCTGAAAGTTGAAAACGGACGACTTGCCGAGAACTGCATACCATAGAAGCGATCAGAAAACAGATTCCGACGCGCGTCGATATAGAAATTCTTGGTGTGAAAAAGTCCAAGACCAAGATTGGTACGATGCCTGTTATAGAAGTAAAACGCCTGTACGCGAGACTGGTCAATAGTGTTGACAAGGTCGGTCGCTACGAATATCTGGTGATTGCCCAGATAATCGGAGAAAACAAAATATGACTGACCGCGTACTCCAAAGAAGGTGTCATAAGCAAACCCGCCCCCCAGATAATCGGGGGTGAACTTCACTTTGTATTTCTTTACAGCATATTCGCCATCAGCGAGTTGCCCTGGTATCGAATCAAAATATTCTGGTTCTTCCAGGGCAGTATAGATTCCTTCGGTACTGTCGCCAGAGAAGTTTATCATCAAGGAGTCGAGTGGATCAGATGAGCTCTCGCTGACAAAAACAAATTCGCCGTCGTGAACACCTGACTTGCTAACAATGTCCTCTGATTCCGGTTCTTGAGCAACCGCGGTACTGCTGGTGTCCGGTTCCGTCGGGTTGGCAGCTGCGCTGTCGGCTGCACTGGTCTCCTCGGTTCGTGGCACGACAGCGTATGTTTCGTACTCAGTCGACGGGGACAGACTCACCGAAGTACCGGTTGAATCCGAGGCGGCAGGTTTGTTGGCCTCGGCCAGCGCTTCGGTCTCCGAGCGACTGTAATCCCCCTTGGTGAAACTGGTCGGAATCAGCCCACCGCTGTCTCCAACCGGAACCAACTCCTTAATAATGAAAATGTCAAAAGCTCCTCGATGGAATGCTGAAAATGCAATTTGCTTGCTATCGGGCGACCAGGTCAACGAACGAACACCGGTCAACATGTCGGTAATAGCGTAGTGTCTCGCCGAGTCAAGATAGCTGATATAGATGTTATCGATACCATTGCGGTTGGATACATATGCCACCTTCTTGCCGTCCGGCGAGACCCGGGGGACACTATTGGCGCCGGGGCCAACATCGAGCGGTGAAACCTTCAGAGAACTTAGATCGATGCGAAACAGGTCATAGCTGCCGTAGACGAAAACACCCGAGGTATGCTCATCGGTGCTCGCCGAAAAAGCCGATTGTGAATGCGGACGGTCCGAAGAGAATATCAGACCATTCGAATTGGCCAGCCAAGTGACGTCCTTATCGTCAGCACGATCATTGGTCAACTGAGTGGTCACATCGGAGTTGATGTCGTACACGTAGAGATCACGCTTGTATGCTTTCAGGGCAGCAAAGGCAATCCGGGAGCCGTCGGGTGACCAGGCAGGGTTGAGAATATTGTAAAAGTCGAATCGTCGTTTGCGATATACCTTCTTTTCGCGCAAGTCATAGAAGTACAGTGATTCCTTCCCACCCGATTTGGCCACAAAGACCAGTCGTCGGCCATCGGGCGAAAACGATGCGCCGGAAACAAACGAGTGGAGCGACTCAAGATCACCTGAACGCTGACTTTTGACTAGTCTGTCGGTGATCTTGCCAGTGGTGGCGCTGATCAGTACCAACTCGGTGTAGTCTGATTTGTCGGTGAATACTGCTATTCGATCCCCTTCGGGTGAGAATGCAGGTTTCTCGTTGAAATACGATCCGTCCTCACGCGCTTTGGTCAGCCGCTTGGCAATTTCATTCACTTCCTTGCGCACGGCAATCTCAGGCCAATAGCGGCGCTTCATCTCCTTAGAGAACTGCTCCCAGAACGTCTTCTCATCGATACCGAGCGCATCTTTGATGGCCCTTTTCATGGTCAGATGGGTTCGCCCGGACCGAAGAACCTCGCCCAGCTTTTCCTTGCCGTAGGTATCAACAATGTACTTTATCATTGCTTGTCCCTGCTTGTATGCAAGGAACCCGCCAAGAGCATATGGGGGAGCAAGGTAACCGTTGATAGTAGCGTCGCGCACGAACATGTCCGAAAAATAGTCCCAACCGTGCCGCGACGAGTATTCGGCATACCCCTCGGCAAACCACAGCGGCAGGTTGAATAACCTCTGACGGGTCAGCAGTGACTTGAACAGATTCCCGAACAGCATGTCATAGATTACAGCGTGGGTTAGTTCGTGATGCAAGACATGCCTGAAATCCTCGTAGGAACCGTCGAACGGTATAACTATCCGTTTCTTGCTCGCTTCTGTAAACCCGCCCACTCCCTCAGGCAAAAGTGTCGGCGTAATGTTGGTTTGTTGGAAATCGTTGTGCGAGTTGTAAATGAAAACAGGGATGCGAGACTGAAGCATATAGTCCAACTCGTTGGTTATCTCAACATATGCGGATTCCATTACGGTCGCAGCAAACTTGGCTGTGGGGTAGGAATCCTCGTAGAAGTACAGATCAAAATGTCTGGTCTGAATAAAAGACCAGTCGAAGTCCTTGTATCGTACCTTGTTCTTACCGAAATATGTTTCCTGTGCTGAGACGGTCAGACTGCCCGCAATCAGGATGACCACCGCAATTAGGATCGGTTTTCGCATCAGTTGTCACTTCCTTTGTATACTGACGAAACGGCCTTCGTCTGTGGCTAGTTATACCTGCTCCGGCGGCAAAAGGGCCGCTTTGGAGCAAGCAATAATCAGCAATAATCGTTCCTGCTATCTCCCAAAAATCGGTGCTAACCGCTTTTTCGCTCGATATCGGCACCCAGCGAAGAGAGCTTCAACTCGAGGCTGTCGTAACCACGATCTACATGGTAAACCCGCATCACCTCAGATTTGCCGGTCGCGGCCAGGCAAGCCAGAACAACTCCTGCTCCAGCTCGAATATCCGAAGCCATGACCTGGGCGCCATGCAGTTCCGTACCGCCATGAACTATCGCTTCCCCCCCCGCAACTGAAATATCGGCTCCAAGACGAGCGAGTTCCATCGTATGAGAGAACCTATCTACGAAAACAGTTTCTCTGATACGAGATGTTCCCGAAGAGGTCGCGGCAGCCGCCATAATGCAGGCCTGCAGATCGGTCGGAAAACCAGGAAAGGGGAAAGTTGTTATCTGAACTGGCCGAAGCTGTTTCGGTCCGATGCACCGAATATAGCCTTGTCCGGACTCGATTTCACAGCCCATTTCGGTCAATTTGTGCAAAACAAGCAAAAGGCTCACTGGGTCTACGCCGGTGACTTGAACATCTCCGCCAGTCATAGCCGAGCCGATCAGGTATGTTCCCCCCACCAGCCGGTCGCCGGAAACAGTGTATTCGATGTTTTTCAGTTTCTTTACGGGTTCTACAATGATATTGGGCGTGCCTTCACCGCTGATCCTTGCTCCGGCCTTGTTCAGGAACTGCACAACGTCAACCACTTCGGGATCGCATGCGGCGTTGGCAATAGTAGTGCGGTTGCTGGCGAACACGGCGCCAAAAAGGACGTTTTCGGTGCCGGTATGTGATGGGCGGTCGAAGTAGATCGGTCCGCCCTGAAGCGGGCTGGCCTCTGCTACCACATAACCGCCTTTTTCAGTAACCGTAGCACCCAGAGCGCTAAATGCCTTGATATGAAAGTCTACCGGCCTCGCTCCCAGCGAGCAGCCACCCGGCAGAGACACCTCGGCCCTGCCCAGCCTGGCCAGGATCGGCCCCAGCACTAGAAACGATGCTCGCATCTGCCGCATCAGGTCGTATGGCGCCGAGTTGTTCGTCAACTCCGAGGCATCGACTGTGATCACTTCGTTGGCCGCGTCGTAGCGAACCTTCGCACCGATATGTTCAAGCACAGCGATTGTTGTATAGATATCGCGCAGCGGCGGCACGTTGCGGATTACTGTCTCGCCCTTGTCGATTAGCAAAGAGGCGAAGATGATCGGTAGGACGGCATTTTTCGAACCGTCCGCCCTGATCTTGCCTTTTAGTGGTCGCCCACCGGTAATGACAAATTTATCCATTCCTGTTCCTTATACTTGCTAGTCAGAATGTCTACGCTAAAATCGAGAAAAACACATCACCACCTGCATCAGTCGAATCTAATGACATTTGGAAGTGAAAAAAGGTTTAATCTAATGAACTATCTGTATGGGGCTGTCAGGTGTGCAGGACCGGCTCAGCCATTTCCAGGCTTTGTCGCACACGTTCAAAAAACTCTATTGCATCGCTGTGGCAGTAATCAGGGCTGGTCCAGGGCAGTCGGGTGAATCGGTTTCGAGAGTAGATAAGCGCGATCTCCGCCCAGACTCCGTCTCGCAGGTAGATACGGTGATTGTATTCCCGGTGTGATGCGACGATCAGGTTGGCCGCAGTCAGCAGCCCGGGATCGATATTGACCGTGCGAAAACTGTAATCCCCATGCCGATCGGCAAAACGCGGCTCTGTCTTGTGGCAGAACTGTTTTATCTCCGGAAGCGAGTCCCGCTGCACGGGCCGCTCGAACGAAAAAAAGCGCCTACTCAACCGATGCCCCATCTCCTCCAAGTATCGATCCGCCGACGAGCACGGAATCTCAGTCGTTTCACACTGGACCCGCGAAAACTTACGCTCGACCACCTTGAGGGCGTCGGCAAGTCCGTCCATCGAAGAATAAATGATGGATATGATCAGTCGTCCCGGCTCCGGAGTTTGCACACGGCTCATGTCAACATGAGAACAACAATTGAAGTCCTAAATCAACAAAAAGAGACGGGATACTGTGACCGCATCAACACAAACGGA
>JBHHVC010000106.1:0-9152 GCA_046754125.1 Candidatus Zixiibacteriota bacterium | reverse complement strand
GCACGATTCGGTGATGATATTGCTAAACGATGGCCTCGGCAATTTCACTCGCTCGACGGCGCAGTTCATTGATACGTCGTCTCTGCAGATTCCCCCTTCCAGCGCTGCGGCTGATCTCGATGGCGACTGCAATCTGGATTTCGTGGTTGCCACGACCGACGTAAGATCAACTGGCGAGAGCATAGTGACAATTGGACTAGGTGATGGCTCTGGCAGTCTGATTTCATTAGATACAATCATGGTCGGTGGTGTCGTCCATCAGTTGAATCTCTCGGACGTAAACCGCGATAAGACTCTTGATCTGGTAATTGGCAACGGTTCCGCACACCAATTGGAGATTCTCTTGGGGGATGGACTTGGCAACTTTAGTCCCCCCGACACCGTGATGTTGACCGGTCTTCCTTCAACTACGGCCTTATCTCTGTCAATGGCCGACCTCAACAGGGATGGCAATCCTGATTTTATTTCGGGAAATCCGGACAGTGGCTATATTCTGCTGGCGTTCAGCCAGCTTGACAGCGCCAACGTATTGGTTGACGAAATGGTAGTAACCGGTTTCAGCAACATCGAATTGACCGTGATAAACCCTCTTGGATTTGTCATTTCATCAGATGTAACTACCGTTGCCGGTGGCAGTATCTGGCGTTTGGATGTAAACGGCAATGACACTCTCGACCAACAAACAGTTGACAACAATCTTCAATATGGAGAGTACACCATTATTTGCCAATTGCGCCCGGAGCATCAGAACGATCCAGACCCAAGAATGTCTATGGGCATACGGATAAACGGATCACAACAGTTGGATCCCCTCATAAACTATCCCGTTGGTTCAAAGAAAAGTGCTAGTGCTGCGGGCTGCGGTGGGGACAGTGTCGTGATCTATTTTACCGTCGAAGAGGAATCATCGGTTACACCTGCCAACGGTGTTCAGACCAATGGACAGTTGCCGGTTTTTAGGTGGCATCAACTAGTTGATACATCGTTGTACACGAATTACCATTTCCAACTTGATGCATATATCGATTTTCGAGCTCCTCGGTTCGACGATTCTGGTCTGACTTTTCCACGATTCGACCTCCCGGATTCCCTTGCCGTCGATTCTGTCTATTACTGGCGATTTCGGAGCTATGATGGTATTTCCTGGAGCCCATACTCTCATCCACTTGCAGCTTACATTGGAGCGGGATGCTGTGCTGGTATGAGGGGCGATGTCAATGGAGACGGCAGTGATTTGGATATCGTGGATCTGACCTGTGTAGTCGACTTCCTGTTCGGCAGCGGGTGTGTCCAACCGTGCCAGGAAGAGGCGGATATCAATGGCGATGGAGCGACGTCCGACATCGTAGACCTGACGATGATTGTCGACTGGTTATTCGGAACACCCCCGATTCTAGTGGAGTGTATGTAGAGCTCCCGGCCGTATGATTTCCAAGTCGCTTTGCGGTCCCCCGACAACTTTCCCCACATCACAGGGGGCGATCTGCTGTCGCCAGGGCTTGCGGCCATTAGCAAAAAACCTTGAGCGATATACTTGACTGACTTCTGAGGTTTTCACATATTCAACTTCGGATATCTGTTTGCAGCACAGTGGAAGGATGTTTCCTACTAGCGAACAGGCTAAACGTCACCGTACTTCTTGGGATGGAGGAATGATCATGCTGAATGATTCAGGACTTAAACGGGCCGGCATTGCCTTGACGGTCATCTTAGTAGTCCTTTTGGCTGGGGCCACCTCGGCTATCGGTGGGACTATCAAAGGGACGGTGTCCGACCAAGGCAATGGTGAGGGGTTGCTGGGAGCGACAGTCTCTGTCGTACTTCAGGATGAGAATCGGACCTTGAAATCCAAAGCGACCGACGATGATGGCTATTTTGAAATAACTGACGTGCCTGAGGGAACGTATACTGTCTATATTACTTTCGTTGGCTTCAACACCCAATCATTCGAGATTACTATTCCTCCGGACGATGCTGCTGAAACGCAGGACATTAGCCTGGAACCGTCGCTTCTCAATTTTGGATCTGTCTCGGTCACCGCCTCAAGGACTCCTGAAAAAGTCGTCGATGCACCTGCTTCGGTCAGCGTGATCGGATCGGAAGAAATAGGACAGCGTACCACTCTCACGCCAACTGAGCATATCAAAGGACTACCTGCCGTCGATGTTGCCTCCACCGGGCTTAACCAATCCAATGCGGTGGTGCGCGGTTTCAACAATATCTTTTCCGGTACTTTGCTGGTGCTCGCCGACGATCGCATCGCTCGTGTTCCTTCATTGCGCTTCAACGCCTACAATTTCATTTCCACCTCCAACCTGGATATCGACCGCATCGAAATCGTATCTGGTCCGGGTTCCGCCCTCTACGGTCCCAACACAGCCTCTGGCGTTATGCATATCATTACCAAGTCGCCATTTGAATCTCAGGGGACGACCGTCAGTTTCGGCGGGGGAGAGCGCAGTCTGGGCATCGGGGCGTTTCGCCATGCCGGGAATTACCAAAACCGTATCGGCTACAAGATATCCGGACAGTATTATCAAGGCAATGACTGGGAATCGTTTGAATCCACAGAGCCGGCTCGGATCCAGTTAGTGAAACTGACAACCGCTGGGGAAGAGACAGTCGGGGACACTATCTCAAATGAACGGGACTTTGACGTTGAAAAGCTCTCTGGAGATGCCAGAGTTGACTTTATTCTAAATGCCAATACGACCCTGAAATTCAGTGGTGGGTTCAACCGATCCAGCAGCATTGAACTAACTGGTCTTGGCGCGGGGCAGGCAAAGGATTGGACCTACTCCTACTACCAGGCCCGTTTGAAATACAAAGACCTCTTTGTTCAGGGCTTTGTAAACCTGAGCGATGCCGGCGATACTTACCTGCGCGAAACGGGACGGCTAATAGTGGACAAGTCCAGGCTCTGGGTTGGCCAGATTCAGCACCGCTTTTCACCCGGTCCCCATCTTTCCCTGACTTACGGTCTGGACGCACTGTTCACAAGGCCGAACACGGAATCGACAATCAACGGGCGCAACGAAAACGATGATGATATCGACGAGGTTGGGGCATATGTCCAGTCGGACCTAGAACTCAACGACAAATTCAAGCTCGTTACTGCGGCTCGTATCGACGACAACAGTCGGCTTGAGGACATCGTCTTTTCCCCGCGAGCAGCGCTGGTCTACGAGCCCGTTACCAACCATAACTTTCGCGTAACCTACAACAAAGCGTACAGCACACCCGACAACAACAACCTGTTTCTTGATCTTTTGCAAAAGCCGGATGTTTTTGGAATCGGAGAGAAGTTCAGCGCTGTCTTGCCTTTTCCTGTTGATATAGACTTACGCGTTCAGGGTGTTCCAGAATCAGGGTTTCACTGGAGAATGGGTGATGAAGGTCCGTCGTTTAGATCAGTTTTCGCCCCGCTCGACCCGAGGGGGATAACCTCTAGCGACTATATTGCATTTAACGACCCAATCTTCACAAATGTAATGTGGAATACCGGGAGCGGAGTAGTGCTCTCCGGGTTACCGGATTATCTTTCAAGCGTTGGTGTGCAGGACGTTAATGCCATGATGGCTGCCATCGTTTCCGTTACGCCTGGCACGGTTTCACCGGCTGTCAAGAACTCACTCAAAACACTGGACCCGGACATTGGTGACTTTGTCGCGTCATCGATTGGCGACATTGCTGATATTGACAGGCTTGAGCCGACTATAACCAAGACCTTTGAACTCGGTTACAAGGGCACATTGGGTGACAGACTGAGTTTTTCAATCGATGCCTACCGCACCGACAAAGACAATTTCATCGGACCGCTTACTGTGGAAACACCCAACGTGTTCCTGGATGCTACAACTCTCATGCCGGAATTGATCACGCAGTTTCAAGCCAACTATGATGCTGCGGATCCCGTTACACAGGCTTGGCTCGATAGTCTGGATGTGAACGGGAACGGACCTGCTGACGAACTGGCCGGCATTTTCACCTCGGGTTCAACTCACGTTCCTTTTGGGACCGCCAGCCCTGAGGAGGCGATGAACCCGGATGCGGTGCTGGTGACCTATCGCAATTTCGGTGACATTTCATTCTATGGTACCGATCTGGCCTTTGCTTATCACCTTACTCGAAACTGGAATGTCGGCGGAAGCTACTCGTATGTTTCAAAGAACTTCTTTGGGAAATCGGCTGACCAGGTACACGATATCAACCTGAATGCGCCCCGGCACAAGTTCAGCGTCAATCTGCACTATGTAAATACGGAACACCGGCTGACCGCCCAGGGGAGACTACGATTTGTCGATGCTTTCGACATGGACAGTCCCTTCCTCGGTTCCACCGTACAGTCATACCGGGTTGTCGATCTCGCGCTGGGAGTGGGACTCTTCGAAGGCACCAATCTGTCGGTGACAGTGCAGAACGCTCTGGACGAGGAGCACTTAGAGTTTGTCGGAGGTCCTGAAATTGGCCGCCTGACTATTGCTCGGCTCACACAGTCGTTCTGAGGGATTGCAGGGCAGGCGCCTGATCCCGGAAGTGCAAGATGGTAGCAAAAGTACTGGTGGCAATGTCCGGAGGCGTCGATTCGTCGGTCGCGGCCTTGCTCCTCAAAGAGCAGGGATACGATATCGTAGGTGCCCACATGAAACTGTGGGACTATGTTGACGTTGGAGCCGACATCTATAAGGACGGTCGTTGCTGCACAATAGATTCCATAACCGATTGTCGTTTTGTCTGTGATTCGATTGGTGCGCCCTTCTACGTGCTCAATATGTCATCGGAGTTCAAAGAGACTGTCATCGATAACTTCGTTTCCGAGTACAAATCCGGCCGCACTCCCAACCCCTGCGTCGTGTGCAACTCAGCTGTCAAATGGAATACGTTTCTCCGAAAGGCAGATGAGCTTGGCTGCCAACATATAGCTACTGGTCATTATGCCATTGTAGAACAATCAGAGAACGGTCGCTGGGGAATCCGAAAGGGAGTCGACGGCAGTCGAGATCAGGCATATGTCCTCTGGGGAGTATCGCAGCAGGCTTTGTCGCGAACTCTCATGCCGCTCGGTCGCCTCGAAAAGAGCGAAGTACGAGAAATCGCACGCAGGCACAAGTTGCGGACAGCAGAAAAGACCGAATCGCGCGAGATCTGCTTTGTGCCGGATGACAACTACCGTCGGTTTCTATCTGAATGGGAGATGAAACGAGGTCGCAGCTTCGAGACAGGGGAAATCGTGCACGAAGATGGCCGGGTGCTGGGGACGCATCAGGGAACAGTCAATTACACGATTGGCCAGCGCAAGGGGCTGGGAGTTTCGTATCCAACGCCGCTTTATGTGCAACGAATCGAGCCGACCACAAATCGAGTGGTAGTCGGCGACAATGATTCGTTGCTCAGAGATGAGCTTGTAGCCGAACAGGTCAAATGGGTGTCGATTTCACTTCCGAGTAAGACCTTCAAGGCCGAAGTGAAGATTCGCTACTTGCACACGCCAGCGGAGGCAACTGTCGAACCACAGTCCTCAGATTCGGTTCGTATTACCTTTGTTGAGCATCAACGAGCCATTACTCCGGGACAATCGGTGGTTCTCTTCGACAATGACCTGTTGCTTGGTGGCGGAATCATCCGGTAGCAGTATCTTTCGTGGTCGGCACTATGGCTTGACACAGAACACTCCGCTCTGCTCCTTGACAACCCGGCATCTCACAGCTATCTATTGCGCAGCAAATGGAAATAAAGAGGGAGTGATACTATGCCAACCGCTCAGTTCCTTGGACACGCCTGCGTTGCCATCACCGAGGGCAGCGACAAGTTGATTGTTGATCCATTCCTGACCGGCAATCCGCTCGCCGTGGCCAAGGCAGATACTATCGAAGTCAAGTGGGTATTGATAACGCATGGTCATGGCGACCATGTCGGCGACGCCATCGAAATTGCCAAGCGCAACAAAGCCACCGTAATCGCAAACTTTGAGTTGGCCAATTTATGCGCGAAGCAGGGAGTCGAGATTCATCCGATGCACATCGGCGGTCGACACGACTTTGACTTCGGGTCGGTCAAACTAACCATCGCGCATCACGGCGGCGGATACGGCGAGGACGCGTCAGTCTATACCGGTCCTCCGGTAGGTTTCCTGATCACGATCGGTGGCAAAACCCTGTACCACCCCGGCGATACCGGCCTGTTTTACGACATGAAGCTGATTGGAGACATGAACAGAATCGATCTCGCGTTCTTGCCCATCGGAGACAATTTCACAATGGGCATTGACGATGCCGTCAAGGCGGTGGAGTTCCTGAGGCCGACTGCGGTTGTACCGTTTCACTACGACACATTTCCAATAATTGAAAAAGACCCGAACAACTTTGCCTCGCGCGTCACCGGCAGCAGGGTCGTTATCCTCAAGCCGGGCGAATCGGTCAGTTTTTGACCGAACTGCTGTCCGGAGCATGTCATGTCAATTTTGTAGGGCAAGTCCGTTTCCGAACCCGCCAGCTTCTGCTTGGGGGCAACCATGTGTCATTCCTTTTGGCCAGTTTTAGTTGCCATTAGGATGGGCCTCGCATAAACTCTCCCAAAAGACGAAAACCTGTCTTTTGGTGTAGAAGAGTCGTGTCCCGCATTGGCGTTTGAGATGACATTAGCGGACCCGGTTGTGTAGAATTATTATGAGAAGACTTGGCAAGATATCGCTCTGGATCGTTGCAATACTCGTGACGCTGGCAGTCGCCGGTGGCATTGCGCTGAAACTATTCTTCCCGGCAGAGAAGATCAGGCAATTGGCCATTGAGAAGGGGAGCGAGGCACTCGGTCGCGTGGTCAGCGCTCAGGGGATAGATATATCTTTCTGGGGAGGGCTGGGAGTACGGCTCGAAAAAGTGATAATTGCCAATCCGCCCAGTTGGGGTGGCCAACTTCTCAGCGCGGATGATGTCGATCTGAAGCTGGAACTATTGCCACTTTTTTCGAGTGAGTTTCGAGTCGATCTGCTAATTGTCAATCGACCGCAAATAGCCCTTCAAAAGAGACCCGACGGATCTGTGAATTATGACTTTGCGGCAACGGAATTGTCGGCCTCGTCACAACTAACCGAACGACTCTCGCCGGAGACCAAAGTTGCCGCTGCTGCAGTGAGTTTCAATCAGCTTGAAATACACAACGGCACCATCGCCTACACCAACGACAGCTCCGCCTTGACCGCCCGCGCAGATGGCATCAGCCTGCGGACATCGCTTGAGAATCCTCGCATGGGATCATTTCTATCGGTCGGAGAATTATCTATCGACAGCCTTGCGCTTAATAATGAGGAGGGTTTGGGGCCGTTTAGTTTGAACGTGGAATACAAGGCCGAATATGATTTCTCTCACGATATTCTGTCCCTGAAAGAGGCCCATCTTGTTGTAAACGGCGTACCGTTCGAAATGCACGCTGAAGTGCGACGCCTGCAGAAGGACCCAACATTTCAGGCCAGCCTGTCTTCGGAGCAGATGAACATATCTGACTTGATTGGATTGCTGCCCCCTTCCTATCGTGATCCGGTAAGAGACTTCTCCTTCGATGGCGAGTTTTCCCTCTCGGGTGACATCGAGTATACAGCTTCCGACGAAACATCGCTAACCTATGCTGCGACCGCCGAAATAGCGGACATGCGAGTGACCCGGCAGGGGCTGCCCGGAGAACTCAAACTTGGCCGCGCAATTCTCGATGTGAAACGGGATAACCTCCGCATGCGCATACAGGACGGTTCGTTCGACGGCAGGCCACTGAAAGGATTGCTGGCGGTAGAAGGGTTCGACGATCCCGTCATCAGCGGTGAACTTGCCGGTCAACTTCAGTTGAGCTACCTCCAGCCGTTTTTGCCTGAGGATCCAGAACAATCGCTGTCCGGTTTGGCTGGAATCGATGTTAAGTTCTCGGGCAAGGTCAGTGATATTGAGTCAGTTGATTTTTCCGGAAATATGACCGTAACAAATGGAACGTGGTCGTCCGACCTGCTACCCGAAGATGTCACTTCGATTGAAGCAGACCTCTACATCGATAAACGAGTGACAAAAATACGCAACCTCTCTCTGGCAACACTCTCCGCACAACTGACCTGCAACGGGCGTATATCCAATTTGCCTGCTTTTCTGATGGCAGATTCAGGTGTGTTGGTGCCGATGGAGTTCGAAGGAGGTGTGACGGGAGAACTCGATCTAACTTTGGCAAACCAGTTCCTGCCGCAAGAAGGCGCCCCGGAGTTATCGGGCCTGTCAAAGGCCGATCTGCATATTGCAGGGAGTACGTCAGCGCTTGAAGAAGTCCGGTTGCAGGGAACGTTAGTTGTCGAGGGTGGAGCATATCGAGACTCATTGCTTGCCGAGCCGATTCGCTCATTCGATGCCATGTTGACCGTCTCACCGGATTCCATCGTCGTGAACAAGCTCGATGTAGCGTTCGTCTCCAGCGATTTTAGCCTTACCGGTCGCATTACCCGCCCATTCCCGTACCTGCTTCCGATTGCTGCGCATAACAGTAAACGCGTGCCTAAGCCCCGATTTCGGTTCTACATCCATTCCGACCGCTTCGACACTGACAGGATATTTCCCGAGGCAGTTCCCGGTTCTGGAGTCAACGAGGCCCAGGCGCGAGTCGATTCAGTCTCGCCGATGATTCTGCCGGATATCAATGGGACAGCAACATTCACTGTCGACACACTGATCTATTCGCAGGCGGAGTTCACTGGATTGTCGGGGAAACTGCGCGTTGAAAATCGGCGGATAGACTGCTATGATGTCACAGGCATGCTCTACCAGGGAACTGTCGCAGGCAAGACTACAATTGATCTTTCAGACTTTTCACAGCCGCACTATGTCGGGGAGTTTCAGGCATCGGATATCGAGGCCGACGATTTTGTCTCCCGGTTTTCAAGGTTCGGTGGACATTTGTTCGGTAAGGTCGTTTTGAAAGGCACGTACGATGCTACCGGATGGGAGCCGGAGAGCTTTTTGAACTCCCTGTCGATGCAGAGCAGGGCGAGTATGTCCGACGGGAAGCTGTTGACCTCGGGAGCCTTGCACTCGGCGATGTCGGCTCTGGTTTCTCGTTTGGGTGGCGAGGAATTTCCCAGGGAACAGCCGCTGCGATCGCTCGTCACGAACATAATAGTGAAGGAC
>JBHHVC010000105.1:0-9171 GCA_046754125.1 Candidatus Zixiibacteriota bacterium | reverse complement strand
CTCACAATGCCCCGGACGCTGTTTTTTCGATGCGCCCCTAGAATCGTCCGCGCCGACGCTCTTTGGACGGCAGAATCTCCAGGCAGGTGGTCCAGTAGCCGCTGAGAACTGTGTCAATGAACTGGTGTGGAATCTCTTCCGCCTCCATCTCGTTAGCGAGGCGGCAGTGATCATATTGAAGCGGGATGAACTCTATCGGATCGCCTATATCGGTATCGATGATGGCATACCAGACATTTGTCTGGCCATCATTGGCCGGTCGGCCGATTACTCCGACATTGACAAACCATCGTCCGCGCGAGAGCGCTCGCTTCCAATGAATACCGGTGTGGGTGACACATACTATATCAGCGTTACAATCGTCGGCAAATCTCTCCAGCAAGTGGGTCGGCGATGTTGATTCCCACATGAATTCGTTTGTGCGCCGAGGTGATCCATGACAGAGGTGAATGTGTTCATCGCCCAAGCTGACCCTGATGTGTTCGGGCAACGATGCAAGATACTGTCGGTTCTCTTCCGATGTGTTCTTCAGTGTGTATTGATAGCTTAGGTGCGCAAAATGGTTATCGCGCGGATCGGTGTAACCGCACTGACAATCCTCGAGGCCACGTCCGACCGAATCATCATAATTGCCGCGAACCACTTCGACATTGAATGCTTTCAGGATAGGGAACACTTTGTCCGGCGCTGGTCCAAAAGCGCCAAGATCACCGAGGCAGTACAATCGTTCGCATCCTCGTGCGATTGCGTCGGAGCAGGCGGCTTCGAGTGCTATGTAGTTATTGTAGACGCCGCCGAAAAGACCGATACGCATGCCTTACCTTTCGCTGCGGCCGCCAGTCGAAAAGTTGGAGCAGATGGCGCCGGAAAGGTAGCATGTATGGCAAGCCGGGTGTCGCAATTGATAATCCCCTGTCGTTTCGGCAATTGTATTTCCCATGCGAGCATCTGGGAAATCGATCAAAATCGGACAGACATAAACACCGTCGTGGGCCACCATGCGACTGTTGTGGCAGATGAATTGATCCATCTCAAAGCCATCAAGCATGTCGGCGCTAACCAGCGAAGTCTCCGCGCTGTCGGATTGATTTTTCTGGAACTCGCCGAGGTTCAGGGCCGGAATGATTTTCAAGCGCGGGCGGCTGTAACCGTAAGAGCGTAACAGCTGAAGAAAACGTTCAAGCGTTTCGTCGTGTGATGCCTGATCCCATGTCTGCACGGCGGTCACTATCGGCAGCATTCCTCTGCCGACCAGTCGCGAAATACCGCGCATAGCCCTGCCGAATGAACCCTTCCCGCGCAAACGGTCGTTGGAGGGCGCATCGAAGCCATCGAGTGACACTCGCACTTCAAGCGAGTAGATCGACTGCTCATCCAGTCGAGCCAGACGTGACGCGCGACGGGCGGTAATGATTGTCCCATTGGTCAGCACCGAGGCCGGGCCGATAGCGAGCGCCTCTTCGAGAATATCGAAAATCTCCGGGTTCAAAAACGGCTCGCCGCCGGTGAAATAGAACTCCTTCACGCCTAGCTGGACGGCCTCATGCAGGTATGGTCGAATCTGCTGGAGTGTCATCATCCGAAATCGGTCATTCTCGGGTGAACAGGATATGAAGCAATGGGAGCAGCGCAGGTTGCATAGCGTTCCCGCTACCTGAAACCAAAGATTGTCCAGACGGTCGAGCTTTACGCTGGCCAGGCCGCTCCCTACGATTGCTTGCGGTTCAGAAGTGCTCATACCTTTTCGCTGTAAAGGTCCAGATCGGTTCGTCCGGTAATCTGCCGAAAGACCGTACGGATCTGGTCGTGCCCTTTCTTGATCAGAAAGTTACTGGTCCGTCCATAACTTTTCGCGCCCAAAACATAGAAGCTTGGTTCCGGGTTGTTGTACAGGTCATCACCCCCTTCAACAGGAGCAAGGCAATCGGTCGAAGCGCCGGATGACAACAGATGGGCCGCCAGTTTCATTGGCCCGAAAGAGGCATAGCATTCGTGTACTTGCAACTGTTCATACAGGGTCCGGTCCGGACGATATCCGACGAGAGCAAAGATGCGATCAACCTCGATCTGTCGACGTGAACCGCTACTGTCACTCAGCGTGACTACAAGCCGCGTATCCTTGCCGTCTGCAACCTGATCTATCCAGTGGCCTGCGACATGGGTGATGCTATTATTGCTGCCGCTTGCCAGAGCGTTGGCTTGCGCAATGAGCCGGGCACGTTCGGGTAAGGGGTCGTTGTCTATCGGAGCTACCGCCGGGTTGGTTTCGGATGTGGTGACCCAAGTAACATCAATGTCGCGATTTTCCCGCGAGATCTGATCGAGCTGAACTAACATAGTACAGGCAGAATGTCCGGCGCCAACCACCAAGAAAGAGCAATCATCCGAGGAGATGGTTCCGTTCGACAGGTCGGCGAGGTGGTAGTCTATTGCTGCTGCGTTGACGCGTTCTCCGACGGCTGGGATGCCGCCTCGCCCAAGTCGGTTAGGAGTGCCGTATACGCCCGATGCATCAATGACTGTTCGCGCCCGGAAGAGATGTTCGCTGCCGTCGGCCTGTCTGCCAAAAGCCAGAAACGGTACGGCGGCTCGCTTCGAATCACCGATAAACTGGTTCTTAAGCAGGCCGTCGCGTGAAATGTGCTCCACTGCCATTTCGCTTATCAGACGAGGTGCGATCGAATCGAGCGAGGCCAAACGCTCATAGTATTGCTCTACCATCTCATTGCCCGTTGGGCATCCATAATCTGCCTCGAAATCAAGTGCAGTTTGGCCGAGGGGGGATATGTTCATCTCCCAGGGTGAGAACATCCGCACATATCCCCACTGCTGCATATTTGCTGCGGGGCGGCTCTTTTCCAGAATCAGATAATCAAGATCACAGGCCGATGCGTAGAGCGCACATTCCAGCCCGATCGGACCGGCGCCAATGATCAGCAAATCGTATGTATGGTCGTTGTCCATCATCTCCACTTCGTTCCTGTATCTGATCCATTTTGTCCTGATACTGGTTAAAGCCTACAACAGGTTGAGGGGCTGTTTGTGCCCGACGTAAAAAAATCTTCTGGGGGTGTTGGAAAAGTCTGCATCTGCCGGTAGTCGGATGCTATGAAAGTGGGATTATGCTGCTACTCTTTCAATCGGTAGCGTTTTACCAATGCTGCCATCCGACGCAGGAAAACAGCAACTGAAACGAGAATCAGACTGATCAGCGACGGCACAAACCAGACACCCAGGCCGTCCGCCTTGCCGAGGGCGACATCCAGAGTGCGCCATTCGATCAGCACAAAGAACCAGATCAGTTCTGCTTTCAACATGTTCAGAAAAGTCCGCATAATAGTCGTTGCTTCGGCCACCGCCTCCGGCGGCAAATCTTTGGCATTGCTCGGACGGATGTTCCCTCGGTTGACCGCAGTCATCAGCCCCCAGATGAACAGGGGTACTGCAATGAACAGATACAATATCGACTTGCCCGCCCATCCATCCGGCTGACCGGATAGATTGAAATGGCTTGGGACTTTTTCCGGTAATTCCGGCCATGCCGACCACAGCAGAATGACGCCAGCGACGATCCCAAGTAGCGACAGAACTTCGAGCAAACGACTCCCGGCTTTGTTACCATACGCGGCAGTCGGGTGATGCTGTTTTGAAGGCGAGTGCGGCAGATGCATAGTTAAACCTCTCCAGGATTCTATACGCCCGCAATATACTGAGAGCGAGCTTTCTATTGCAAGACTAAAGCGCCGGTTTCACTTGCCGGACTCGGTGACTGGGAACATAATAAGCGGCCATAGGTTTGAGACTTTGTAAACCAAGGAGGAGACGTTACATGATTTTGGTCGGACTGTTTCTCGTCACCGTCTTTCTGGCCTATGCCAACGGTGCCAACGACAACTTCAAAGGCGTGGCAACACTGTTTGGCAGCCGCACAGCCAACTACCGAGTCGCTCTTGGATGGGCAACAATCACTACTATGGCCGGCTCCCTCTGCTCAGTGTTTCTGGCCGACAAGCTCATCAAGGCGTTTTCAGGTAAGGGTCTTGTTCCGGTGGAGATCACTACTCAACCGGAGTTCCTGCTGGCGGTGGCTTGCGGCGCCGGCGCAACAGTGATGCTGGCCACTGTGACGGGATTCCCGATTTCGACAACTCATTCCCTTGTCGGGGCATTGGTCGGCGGCGGTCTTGTGGCGGCAGGAAGCGATGTCAATATCGCGGCACTGGGCAAAGGATACTTCGGTCCCCTGATGATAAGTCCTATCGTCGCTGTGGCTTTGTCAGCCGTATTGTACACGGTGTTTCGCTACGGCCGGGAAAAACTTGGTGTGACTAAGGAGTATTGCCTTTGTGCCGGCAATGCGAAAGAGGTCGTTGCCGTTGCGGCGGAACCGTTCAATGTGCAGCTCAAAAGCTCATCGTCACAAACGGCTCAGATAGATATAGACAAAGAACAAGTTTGTATCGAACGGTACTGCGGCAGGTTCATGGGTATCAATCTCGAAAGAATACTCGACTTCTTTCATTTTATCAGCGCCGGGGTTGTTTCGTTTGCGCGAGGGTTGAACGATACGCCAAAGATCATGGGTTTACTTCTGGTTGTAAATGCTCTGGACATCCGCTTCGGCATGGGAGCGATTGCAGTAGCCATAGCGGTCGGCGGACTGCTCAATGCCCGCAAGGTAGCGCATGTCATGAGTTACGACATAACCTACCTCAATCATGGTCAGGGCTTCACTGCGAATATAGTCACCGGCGCGCTGGTGCTGTTTGCCAGTCGCCTTGGCGTACCGGTTTCCACGACACACGTATCGGTCGGGTCGCTATTCGGTATCGGCGCTGTCAATCGGCAGGCGGATTACGGCGTCATCAGGCGTATCGTCGCGTCATGGGTGCTGACTCTGCCGATATCAGCAGTCATAGCGGCTGCCGTTGCTGTCGTGCTCATGCGCTGAAAACGGACGGGGGAGCGTGGAAATCAGTCGCAGGTGACTGCGGTCCCGCTGGCAGTGACCATCAGCATACTGCCTCCCCCGGAGTCGATTGTTTCGTAGTCGAGGTCAACTCCGACAACGCAGTTGGCGCCCTTATCACGTGCTTGTTGGCACATTTCGGCAATAGCCGTGTCCTTGGCCAGGCGAAGTTCCTTTTCATAGGTACCGCTGCGCCCCCCGACGATATCAGTTATGCGTGCGAACAGATCTTTGAACAGATTTGCACCAAGTATGGCTTCACCTGTCACAAGACCATAATACTGCCTGATCGGTTTCCCTTCTAGGGTGGGGGTTGTTGTTACCAGCATTGTCTGTCTCCTGTGTTAAGTGTCTAACGTTTTCATAATACAAATACTCCCTCTAGTGCGAAAGTATTCATCCAGTAATACGGCCGGGGAATTATGTGTGCTGATGCGGCTACCTTTCGATGATGAATCAGTTTGCGTCGCCATCCGATACGGCGCAGAGCAGGATGCTTGCCCCGTTTCATCTTAGTCAATAAACCCCACCCGCTGGGTGGGCTACCGGACTTGGTAGCTTAATAATAGCCTATTCTGTGTTCAGTAGCTAATTGCTATTTCGGAAATCTTTTAGCGTAAGCCAAGTGACGACAAGCCGACAGCAGCTGGTTGCATTTTGATCCTTATGTGCTATTATGGCCTTCTCGAAAAGGCCGGTACAGTGGCAGAATACTCGACACTGCATCAGGCTGTACTATTTGCAGGTAAGGCAAAAGGAGAAGTCAAATGTCCGGACAGAAGGCATACGAAGAACTTGTCAAACGAGTGCGAGAGATTTCGATCCTAGCTTCATGCGGCTCTGTGCTTGGTTGGGACGAACAAACATACATGCCGCGCGGTGGGGCCGAGCTCAGGTCGGAACAGTTGGGCCTTCTCTCCGGGATGACTCACGATCAGTTCACTGACCCACGTATAGGTGAGCTGCTGTCCGAGTTGGAACAGTCCGACCTGGTCAAAGACCCTGTATCCGAGGCGGCAGTTAATACTCGCGAACTTCGCCACCTCTACGACAAAGAAACCAAACTGCCAAAGGAACTGGTGGAAGAACTTTCGAAAACCCGAACTCTGGCCCAGGCCGCATGGGTCGAGGCGCGCAAGAAAGGAGATTTCAAATCATTCCTCCCCTGGCTCGAAAAAACAGTGGAACTGTCTCGCCGCAAGGCCGATGCCTATGGCTATGAAGGCGAACCATACAACGCCCTGCTCGACGATTACGAACCGGGCATGACAACCGGTGAAATCGAGACCGTCTTTGCCACTTTGCGCGACGAACTGGTAAAGTTGCTGGACAAGGTCAAGGGTGCTCCCAAGAAGCCGGACAAATCAATAGTCGAACGTGAATACAACGTCGAGACGCAACGCCTGTTCGGAGAGGCGGTCGCCTCCGCGATGGGTTTTGACTTCACAGAGGGGCGACTGGACATAACCGCCCATCCATTTTGTAGTAGCCCCGGCCCGGGCGATACTCGTATCACTACTCGCTACAATCCCAACCGTCTGAACGATGCGCTCTTTGGTATCATGCACGAAGCCGGACACGGCCTGTATGAGATGGGACTCGACAAGAAGAAACATTTCGGTTCGCCGATGGGTGAGTCGGTTTCGCTTGGTATCCATGAATCGCAGTCCCGAATGTGGGAGAACCAGGTCGGTCGCTCCAAAGCATTCTGGAAGTACTTCTTTCCGCAGGCACAACGGATGTTCAGAGACGCGCTGGGGGATGTATCGCTTGATGATTTCTACGGAGCAATTAACGACGTGGCGCCGTCGTATATCCGCGTCGAAGCCGACGAAGCGACCTATAATCTGCACATTCTCCTGCGGTTTGAACTGGAGCGCGCGCTGATGACCGGTGATCTCAAACCGGCCGACGTACCGGGGGAATGGGACAGCCGTTTTGAGAAGTACCTCGGCATCAAGGTCGATCACATCGCCAACGGCTGTTTACAGGATGTCCACTGGGCGGCAGGCTTGATCGGTTATTTCCCCACCTATACGCTTGGAAATCTGTACTCGGCTCAGTTTTTTGGACAGGCCAAGAAGGATATTCCCGATCTTTACGAACAATTCGAACGTGGTGACTACCTGACCCTTCTCGCATGGCTTCGGGAAAATATCCACAAGCACGGTCAGCGATACCGGGCAAAGAAACTGGTTGAGGTTGTTACAGGAGGAAAACTCTCGCAGAAGCCGTTGATTGACTATATGAACGAAAAGTATGGTGAAATCTACGGCTTCTGATACCGGACAAGTTTGATCCTCTGATAGGGCCGACAAGTTGTTGTCGGCCTTTTTCATTGCATATTTGCAGGTTTTTTGCTATTGTAAAGAGAGCAGAACCTCCATTTAGCAGGGGATCGCAGGCGATGATCACATCACTTCCGTCGAGCATGGCTGAGCTTTACGCTCTGCTGGACGAAATGCTCGACGAGGAAAAGTCATTCTGTCTTCAGGACGGTCGAATTGAGCCGGGCACGCGGGCTTTTGAATTGAAGCACTGCTGCCTTGCCCCTGGATGTGAGCCGGATTGTCCTGACAAGCATATTCGCCTCGCCCACGAGAAGCTATTCCGAGAGCACCGTCGCCTTCGAAAAGAGCATGAGATAGTGCTTCAACGAGTCAGGGCGGTTGCTAATGGATTCAGGGAAAGGCAGTTCAACGACGAAGAACTGGACCTGCTGGTTCAGCGATTCCGATCCCTGAGTCTGCGAATGCGTAGCGACCACGCACGTATGAGTAAGAACCGGGATCGCTTACGCTCCGAACACATCAGGCTGCACTTGACGCCAAATGAAGACGCCTGATGGCTCTTAGCAGGAATTACTAACCCAGCCGAGGGAATTAGAGCCTCATCGGAACTCAGTTGGCAGCGCTAATTGCCGATCAGCCCGCTGTAAATCAAATATGGAATCAAGATATAAAGGACTGTATCACGGATCAGGTAGAACAGGACAAAAGCTGCTACAAACTTCCAGCCCAACGCACGTACTTCCCGCCATGACCGGGGAAAGCGCAGTCGTGAACGCAGGCCAAAGGTTGTACGGATCCCGTTTTTCTTTTCATCTTCTGCAGGTCTACCTCTAGTACTAACAGACACGACAATCCTCTTCTACTCCTACCACTTGCCCGGTCAACGCAAAAGCGGCTTTGAGCGCGGCCAAAACTTCCGAAAAAACTATTTGATTCGCACCTATGTTAACCGGATTCTTTGCAAGAGTCAATCAAGAGGATAGATAGGAAATGCGAATTGTTATAGTAGGCGGCGGTATTGTCGGCCAGTCGCTGGCCGAGCATCTGCTCAAGGACAGACATGAGCTATCGCTGGTAGAACGGGATGGATCCCTCTGCGAAATCATCGGGGAAAAACTTGATCTGCAGATCGTTTGCGGGTCCGGCTCTTCCCCGGCTGTACTCCGCGGAGCGGGCCTGCCCGATGCCGACATGTTGCTGGCTGTCACGCCCAACAACGAGGTCAACATCGTTGCCTGCACCATAGCCGACCAGTTTGACGTGACTCGCCGGATTGCGCGTCTGCGCGGGCGCGAGTTTTTGGACAGTTCTGCCCTTGTCGACCTTCAGAAGCTGGGTATCACGTCGGTCATACATCCCGAGCAGGTGCTGGTTAACCACATTATGCAGTATGTGGAATCTCCCCACGCAGTGGAATCGGCCAATTTCGAAGACGGCAATATCCTCCTGCGCGGTTACCGAATACGCGACAATATGGAGCTCGCCGGAAAAACGCCGGCCCAAATACGCCAGCATATCGACCCCTTTCAGGTTCTTTTCGCAGCCATCATTCGTAACGGCGTCGGCATGATTCCTGACGGCAATATGATGATCAAGGGCGGTGATATCCTGTACGCCCTGCTCCCGAGAGAGTCGCTCGATCGGTTCCTGAAAATGGTGGGGATTGAGCGCAAACCAAACCGCAAAATAGTCATCACCGGCGATTCCTATTCTACCGGTGAACTGGCCACAGCGCTCGACGCAACTGCTCACCATGTCACTCTGGTCGATCCTTCGCGGGAACATGCCGAGCAAATGGCAGCAATGCTCTCGAAAGTAGTGGTGCTCCACGGCGACTGCACGCAGCACGATCTGCTGAGGGAACTCAATATCGACAAGGCGTCGTTTTTCATATCCACTTCCGACGGAGCC
>JBHHVC010000104.1:0-9295 GCA_046754125.1 Candidatus Zixiibacteriota bacterium | reverse complement strand
CGCTATGGCGCAGCGGGTTTCAACCCTGCTTGAGTCGGTCGGTGTACAGGAAGAGTTTTTCATCACGGGCGGTATCGCCAAGAATCGCGGGGTTGTTGAGCGTCTCGAGAAAATACTGGAAATCAAAGCAGTCAAAACCACTCACGACACTCAGATAGCCGGAGCACTCGGTGCCGCCCTGTTCGCAAAAACGTTGTATGAAAAACGGCTGGCTAAGGGTGTGGCGTCATAGCTGCCCGTCAATCGTAAGTGGCGGCAGTGTGCAACAACAGGTTTTGCACTCGATGAGGAACGAATAATGCTGGCAAATTACGGTTATACGGACGGATCCGGCGAATACTACATTGCTATCGATACCGACAAATGCATAGAATGCGGTGATCATCCTTGCACAAATGCCTGCCCTCAGAAACTGTTTGAGATAATCGAGGACGACTACGATGACATGGTGGCTTCAATTGTTGAATCCGGTCGCAAACGGATAAAAGAATTGTGTGCCAACTGTAAACCGGTGTCGGATCGCCCGGAGTTACCGTGTGTATGTGCCTGCCCAAAGCGGGCCATCAGTCATACGTGGTAAAATGCTGACCGTCGATGGCAATCAGATAGAGGCCGAGCGTCAAGAGAGCATCCTGAACGCCTGTCTGAAGGCATCGATTTACATTCCTCACCTGTGTTCTCATCCTGCCGTGCCAACGGCCTGCGACGGTGACGGATGCGGTCTTTGCCTGGTGAACGTAAATGGCAATCCTGAGCCGGTGCGAGCCTGCAAAACTCTTGTAGAGACCGCCGATTCTGTCGTCACTCAAAGTGACACGCTCACCGATCTCAGGCAAAAGACACTGGCCCATATCCTCGCCACCCATCCGCATGCCTGCCTGACCTGCCATGAGGCCGAGGGTTGCAGTCGAACCCAATGTTCGCAGAATGTCGATTCACCCGATCGATGCTGTTCACTGTTTGGCAACTGTCCTGTGCGCAAAGTTTCCGCAAGCATTGGCATCCCTCCCTATACGACGCGTTACGTGTCTCAGGGGATGCCGAAACTGCTCGATGAACTATTCTATGCAATCGACCCCAATCTATGCATTTCGTGCGATCTGTGTGTTCGAGCGTGCAGGGACGTAAAAAAGATCGACGCTTTGGCTATGTCCGACAAATACGGCCGGTCTGTGGCATTGCCAAAAGCGACTACGCTCAAGGAATCCGGCTGCATATTCTGTGGGCTGTGTGTCGAGGTCTGTCCGACCGGCGCGCTGATGGATAAGCCATGGTCGTTCGAAACACGGGATAAGTCAGTTGTCCCCTGTCGAGCTACCTGCCCGGCGGAAATTGATGTCCCCACATATGTTCGACTTGTGGCCGAAAAACGATACGGAGAAGCAGTAGCTGTCATTCGTGAAAAGGCGCCGATTCCCGGTGTCCTCGGCCGAGTATGTTACACGCCGTGCGAGACGGGCTGTCGACGAAAGGTCTGGGATGAGCCGGTTGCTATTCGGTCGCTCAAACGGTTTGCCGCCGACAACGATGACGGTCACTGGTCGAAACATCTGACTTGCAAAGCTGATTCGGGAAAGAGAGTCAGTGTGGTAGGAGCCGGTCCGGCCGGGCTTTCGGCAGCCTACTATCTTAGGATACTGGGACATTCGGTGGATTTGTATGACCGGATGGAGTGGGCAGGAGGAATGCTTCGCTATGGTATACCTCGCTATCGTCTTCCGGCAAACGTCCTCGACGACGAAGTAGAAGCGATACTCAATCTTGGTGTGACCACACACTTTGGGACAAACATATCGTCACCAGATCAATTGACGGAGTGCGACGCAGTTTTCTGGTGTACCGGCGCCGCTCGGTCGGTAGCGCTGCCGAAAGGCGTGTGCGGTGATGATTCTATTGCCGACGGGCTTGGGTTTCTTAAACGGCTCAATTCTGGGGAGAGGACCAAACTTTCCGGTCGGGTAGCTGTCATTGGTGGCGGGAATGTGGCTACCGATGTTGCTCGAAGTGCTATTCGGCTCGGGGCAACATCGGTTGTGATCCTTTATCGGCGCACTCGCGAGGAAATGCCTGCATACGATTCTGAGATCGACGAAGCGATTGCTGAACGTATCGAGTTACAATTTCTGTGCATTCCTTCAGCAGTTTCACGAACCGCGCAGGGTATTGAAGTCACTATCCAGCGAATGAAGCTGGGCAATCCGGACGAGTCGGGACGCCGCGCCCCAGTGCCGGTCGAGGGCGACAGCGACCAACTCATAGTCGATCACCTCTTTTCGGCTATTGGTCAGCGGGTTGAAGCGGTAGCGGGACTGGAAGTTACCGAGGCGGGCACTCTCCGGACCGATGCCAAAACGCTGGCCACATCGCAGCCGGGCCTGTTTGCCGGAGGCGACAATATCACAGGTCCTTCGTCGGTAGTGGCAGCGGTCGAGGCCGGACGGCTGGCGGCCCAGTCGATCGACCGGTATCTCGGCGGCAACGGCGAATTGCCCTCGTACAATATCCGGACGTCATCGGACCTTGCCGCCGAAAGCGATACTTCGCTATCGCTTGAAACGGCACCTTGTCTGAAAAATACACAGGAATCCGGTTTTGAGGAGATAGAGCAGGCCTATTCCGAATCAGTGGCGGTGGGGCAAGCATCGCGATGCTCTCGCTGCGATCTGCGCCTGTCGATTCCGGCGGTGACTCTTCCTCCTGAGCGATACCAGCCGTTCGACATTATCGGTATCGGGAGCGCTCCGAGCGAGACAGGTGTTGTCACATTATATGATGCTCAGATGACGGCCGTTCTTATATGTGGGGCCGACGATATGCGGGCAGAGTTGGAATCCCGCCTAAAAGACCGGTTCAGCGCCCTCTGGTATTCATGTGAACCGCACCAGATGTACACTCAGCGAGAGAGCGAACTGCTATCTGAGCACCTGCAAAAGCATGGAAGCCTGCCGCCCGGAAATGATCTGGAGGACGATCTGTTCTGATGAGTTCAGGAATTGCCGAAAAACTCAAGGCCGAGGGCTGGACAGTCCAGTTTAGCGCCTCCGGCCATCGGCTGGCCGAGGCGATAGAAAACTACCGGATGCTCGGTTTGGAAGTGAAGACTGTGCCGATGGCCGAACTCCAGTGCGGGGAATGTACCATCTGCTTTGAAGACGAAAGTGACCGTTCGGTGATGATATTCACACGCAAATCCGGGGCTGCTGTGGACAATGATCTGTTCGATGAGCTTGACGAGGAGGCCGGATCATAGTATCCATTAAGCCGGAGAATTGATTGGTATGAAAAGGAGTGAGTATGAAAGCCGCAGTATTTCACCAGCCCAACCAACCCCTTGTTATTGAGGAAGTTCCAACTCCCTCGCCGGGCGCCGGTGAACTGCTGATCAAGACTGCCGCCTGTGGTGTTTGCCATACCGACCTGCACTACATAGATCATGGCGTTCCCACTTTCAAAAAGCCGCCCCTGATACTTGGACACGAGCCGTCGGGGACTGTTGCTGGACTGGGCGAGTCGGTCACTGGATTCAAGAAAGGGGATCGAGTGCTCCTACCGGCAGTTGTCACCTGCGGAATGTGTGCTGCCTGCCGAACAGGTCGGGAGAATATCTGCGAGCGCATGGTCATGTTCGGAAACAATATCGACGGCGCCTACGCCGAGTACTTAGTTGCCCCGGCCAAAGACACATTCCATCTGCCCGATGAGATTCCGCTGGCAGAGGGATCGATCATAGCCGACGCCATCTCCACGCCATTTCATGCAGTAAAAAACCGCGCCGAGGTGAAACCGGGTGACACTGTGGTTGTAATCGGATGCGGCGGCGTCGGGATCAATGTCGTACAGGTAGCCTCGGCAGTCGGAGGATCGGTCATTGCAGTAGATATATCGCCCGAAAAACTCGACTGGGCAAAAACACTTGGAGCCGATGTTTGCATCAATCCAAATGACGATGACAAGTGGCCAAAAGCAGTACGAAAGATGACCGGCGGCGGCGCAGATATAGCTATTGAAGCTATCGGAAATCCGGCTACTATCGAAGCAGCTTTTGGTACTCTGCGAACCGGCGGGCGGCTCGTTGTCCTCGGGTACACACATAAGGACATTTCAATCAATGCCGGGAAAATCATGTATCGGGAGATGGAAATCGTCGGCTCACTCGGATGCCGTCCGACTGATTATCCCAAACTGATCGAGCTCTGCCGGATGGGAAAGATAAAAGTAAAGGAACTGGTCACAGCCAGGTTCGCATTGGATCAGATCAATGACGCCTTCAACCTGCTGCGAAAGGGCGAGGGCTTACGATCAATAATAACATTCTAGAGTTTCGAACAAATGACAAACAACAAAACCACCATTGACAGAATGGCTGCCTAATAGAAGGGGTGTATTGATGGAAATCAAGAAAATCGGTATCTGCGGATTGGGACTTATGGGCTCCGGCATTGCCGAGATTTCGTCCAAAGCCGGTCTTGATGTGCAAGTAGTCGAAGTTAACGATAGTCTGCTTCAAAAAGGCATGGGACGGATCAACAAATCGCTGTCGCGCGCAGTCGAAAAGGGCAAGCTCGACGAAGCAGGCAAGAAGGCCGTTCTTGACAAGATATCCTCCGGCACCGACCTGAAGGCACTGGGCGATTGTGATCTGGTCATCGAGGCGGTGATCGAGAATCTTGGTGAGAAGATCAAGCTCTATCGGACGCTTGATTCTATCGTAAAGAAAGAAGCTATTTTTGCATCCAACACATCGTCACTTTCTATTACAGAAATGGGCGCTGCCACAGAACGGGCCGACAAGTTCTGCGGCCTTCATTTTTTCAATCCGGTGCCGGTAATGAAACTGGTTGAGGTGGTCAGAACGGTAGCTACTTCTGATGAAACAAATGCTGCAGCAAAGTCCTTTGGCGAGAAGGTTGGCAAGGTCGTGGTGTCGTGCGGCGACTCCCCCGGTTTCGTTGTCAACCGGTTGCTTGTACCGTATATGTTAGATGCAATCCGTGCGCTGGAAGCAGGCGTAGCAACCAAAGAAGACATAGATAACGGCATGAAACTCGGTTGCGGCCACCCGATGGGTCCCTTGGAATTAACCGACTTTGTCGGTCTCGACACAACGTATTACATAGCGGAGATTCTGTTCGCAGAATTCAAGCAACATCACTACGCAGCACCGCCGCTGCTCAAGGCAATGGTCAAGGCCGGCTATTACGGACGCAAGTCAGGTCGTGGCTTCTATGATTATTCGAAAAAGTAGGGTGGGACATGGAGTACAAAAACATAATATGTGAAATGGACGGCCCTGTTTGCGTCGTCACGATCAATCGTCCTAAAGCGCTGAACGCTCTGAACGACGAAACGATCGCTGAATTGGACCATTGTATTACATCGATCAATCGAGACCGCACGGTGCGGTGCGTCATTGTCACCGGGAGCGGGGAAAAGGCATTTGTTGCCGGCGCGGATATCGGTGAGCTGGCCTTATGTGATGTCGCATCGGGTCGTGCAAAATGTGATCGTGGACAGGCGCTGTTTTTCAAGATGGAGAATTTGCCACAGCCGATCATCGCGGCGGTCAATGGTTTTGCTCTTGGCGGCGGATGTGAGCTGGCAATGGCCTGTGACATTCGTCTATCTTCGGCAAAAGCCAAATTTGGGCAGCCGGAAGTTAATCTCGGCATCATACCCGGATATGGTGGGACGCAGCGTCTTTCCCGGCTGGTCGGTTACGGCAAAGCCAAGGAATTGATATTCACAGGCGATTTTGTGTCTGCCGAGGAGGCTCAATCAATTGGTTTGGTCGACCGTGTCTACCCGCCCGAAGAACTGATGCCAAAGGCTAAGGAAATGGCACACAAGATCGCGACTAAAGGGCCGCTGGCTCTGAAGGCGGCCAAAGAGGCCATAAGTCTTAGTGTCAATGTCGATCTTGTCACTGGGTGCGCCCACGAAGCAGTTTTGTTTGCGGCAATATGTGCCTCGGCCGACAAAGAGGAAGGAACAAACGCGTTTCTTGAAAAGCGGAAGGCAGAGTTTGCCGGCAAGTAACGGAGCGAGGGAACAATCTCTGAGGATACGGGAAAGGACGTCGCATGGACTTTGCCTTAAGTGAGGACTATCTGGCTGTGCAGGAGGTCGCGCGCGGCTTCGCTGAAAAAAAACTCAAGCCACGGGCCGAGGAGTTCGATGCCGAAGCCACTTTAGACCGTTCGTTGCTCAAGGAATTGGGCGAGTTGGGATTGATGGGAATCACCTTGCCGGAAGAATATGGCGGCGGCGCGATGGACACGCTGTCATACATGATCACGGTAGAGGAACTATCGCGCGGGTGTTCGTCGCATGCTGGTGTCGTAGTCCTGCATAATTCGCTGTACGGGTTTCCTCTGGTGAAGTTCGGCAGTGACGAACAAAAGCAGACCTATCTCCCCGGCATAAGCAGTGGCGACAAGGTAGGAGCTTTTGCGTTGTCCGAACCGGGTGCGGGGTCCGATGCTGCTTCGATAACAACGACCTATGAAAAAACGGACGACGGCTATGTTCTCAACGGCACAAAAATATTCATCACAATGGGATCGATGGCTGACAGCGTAATTGTGTTTGCAATCAACGAGAAGGGAGCGGGTGCGAAGGGAATTTCGGCGTTCTTGGTTGACAATTGTGCTGATGGATACAGCGTTGGCGCCGACGAAAAAAAAATGGGCTTTCGCGCCTCGCCGACGTCCGAACTTGTGTTCAATGATTGCTTCATTCCTGGCAACCGGCTGCTTGGAGAAGAAGGACAGGGATTCGCGATTGCCATGTCGACACTCGATGTTGGCCGGACCAGTTGCGCCGCTATGGCTTTAGGGATTGCCGAGGAGGCTTTCGATATTGCCACAAAATATGCCAAAGAGCGCGAGCAATTCGGACGACCGATAGCAGCCTTTCAGGCGATACAATTTCACTTGGCCGATATGTCTGTCGGGATCGAAAACACTCGTATGCTGGTCTATCGCGCTGCGAGTTTGAAAGATCATGGCGAGCAGATCACACTGCCTGCGGCGCAGGCCAAATTGTACGGTTCGGAAATGGCCACCCGTGTCACGCACAGCGCTGTGCAGATTCTGGGTGGATATGGATACTGCCGGGACTATCAAGTTGAACGTTTGTACCGCGATGCCCGAGTCACTGAGTTGTTCGAAGGAACATCCGAAGTCCAGCGACTGGTGATTGCTCGGCAGGTCCTTAGTTGATCTACTGTAGCCTTGCCCTGCAAAGTGGGAGACAGTTGGTACGATGAATGAAATCGTCTTCATGGGACGAGGCGGGCAGGGTGCAGTTGTTGCATCTGAAATACTTGCCGATGCATACTTTCGTCAGGGGAATCAAGTGCAGGCCTTTCCCTCGTTTGGTGTTGAGCGACGTGGTGCACCGGTCTCTGCCTTCGTGCGAATTGACAATGAGTTCATCTACCTTCGATCCCAAATCTATCAGGCCAATTACTGTCTGGTATTCGCAGCCAACATAGTTCGGCTGCCGTCGTTTCACTCTTCACTCAAAGAGGGCGCGACGATCTTGATAAACTCTGCAGGTCGTCTCGACGACCTTGACAGCTACTCTGTGTCATACATCGATGCCGCCGCAATTGCGATGAAGCATAATCTCGGATCGTCGACTCAGCCGATAGTGAACACAGCAATGGTCGGTGCCTTTGCTCGGGTGATCGGTAATCTGGATATTGAATCGCTCAAGGAATCGGTGCGATCGAAAGTCCCGCACAAAGTCGAGGCAAACATCGAGGCGCTTGAGGCGGCCTACGAAGCGGTGACTGTTGGTGAGTAAGTTTGTAGTGTTCAAGACGGTTGACGACATGCCGGAGCTGCCGGTCAGTTCATCGGCTATGAGTTGGAACCGGACCGGTACATGGGGATCATCAACGCCGAAGCAATCGGGTAAAGCCGCTCCGTGCAGTTTCAATTGCCCGGCCGGCGAAGATATACGCGGCTACCTTACGCACATAAAGAACAAGCAATTTCCCAAAGCGTTCACGCTGCTTACTGAAGCAAATCCTTTCCCGGCGGTTTGCGGACGAGTGTGCTACCATCCCTGTCAGGTCAATTGTAATCGGCAATCGTTCGACTCGGAAGTGCAAATACGTCTGGTGGAGAAGACGATTGGCGATTGGGGGGTGTCAAACGATCAGTCCGACGTTCTACCAGAGTTGGGTCCGCATCGAGTTGCCATTGTCGGGGCTGGTCCGGCCGGATTGTCGGCTGCCTACTACCTGAGGCGAAAGGGCATAGGGGTCGTCTTATATGATGAAAACGTCCGCCCGGGCGGTATTCTGTATTACGGGATACCATCATACAGGCTTGACAACTTAGTGCTTAGCAAAGAAACCGACAGGGCGTTGCAGGGTGTGGAGTTTCAGGGCAGTTGTCGTCTGGGAATTGATATTTCCATAGATGACTTAATGGATTACGATGCTGTTTTCCTGGCTATCGGTGCACACCGATCAATACGCCTGTCGATACCGGGTGATGATTTGCCCGGAGTCGAGCCGGGATTGTCTCTTTTGAAAAGAATAAATGCTGGAGAGTCTGTCGAGCTAACGGATAAGCGTGTTGTTGTTGTGGGAGGCGGAAACACCGCCTGCGATGTTGCCCGTGCTGCCTGGCGTGAAGGCGCGTCTGTGAAAATGATCTACCGGCGCACGCAAGCTGAAATGCCCGCCTTCGCCGAAGAAATCGAACAACTCAAATCAGAACCTGTAGAACTGGAGTTCCTCTGCACGCCGGAACGAATTGAGCCCGCAAGTGACGGCAGGCTGACCGTAAGATGCATCCGAATGAAACAAGGCGAACTTGATGACTCTGGTAGAGCAAGGTCGATCCCGATTGACGGATCACAATTCACGATCGATGCGGACGCAGTTTTGTCGGCAATCGGGGAAGAGACAGACCTAACGGGCATTTCAGGCTTGCAACATGATGGGGAGGGCGGGGTCGACCTGTCGCAAATGACCAGTGAATTGAGGGACAAATTGTTCCTTGGTGGTGATATGCTTCCAAACCCTCGAACGGTTCCACATGCTGTCGGCTCAGGACGACTTGCCGCGCAGAGGATAGAGAGCTTTCTCAATGGGCATACATTTGCAGCACGACAGGATATTGTTGAAGTGGCCGGGCCCAACGACATAAATACTGCATACTTTAGCAAGGTCAATCGGTATCTGCCAGATGATCTGCACAAACCTGAAGAGGCAACTTTGTCGATCGAACAAGCGGCCGCCGAGGCGGGTCGTTGTTTCTCATGCGGCATCTGTTTT
>JBHHVC010000103.1:0-9312 GCA_046754125.1 Candidatus Zixiibacteriota bacterium | reverse complement strand
TGGAGACAACGTGGTACTACGCTTTCGTGCCAATGGAGATGCCTTTGTCGCAATCTACTCTATTGACAGCCGCGGGAGGGTGAACCTCCTTTTCCCGGTTGCCCCCTCCGACGACAATTTTGTTCGTGGTGGGCAGACCTACCGGCTGCCGGGAGCGCACGACGACTTCGATCTTGTTCTGTCCGGTCCAGAAGGTGTCGAGAACATTCAGATTATAGCTTCGCGGGAAAAGTTTCCAATTCCTGACTGGTACCAAACATCCGGTCTTTTAGCTGACTGGGATGATCGTCTGGATTATATGGACTATCTCAACAACCACTACTTCGTTCGCTACCCGGGCCAGCGATTCGCATACGATCGTACGGCTCTGTATGTGAACGAATGGGAGGAGGAGTATTTTCGGCCCGTATATGATCCGGACTACCCTACCTGGACAATGGCTGGAAATGTCTACTTCGACTACCCCTATGGATCGTCCCTGTATATCAACGGTATCTACTGGGGAGCCACACCATTGTATATTCCGCGCCTATATGTAGGGTGGCACACCTTTTCACTATATGACAGTTACGGGTACTGCTGGGAATCGGATGTACATGTCACCAGATACCACACGGTGGTGCTTGATCATCACAATGTGGTTACGTCGCCGAATGTGCGGTCCAAATACAAAGAAGTTCGTTTTGCCGGGTATCGTAATCCATCGAAGAGCGGATACACCGACTATACACAGCGTGTGAAGACTATCAAGGCCGTCCGAAAGTCTTCCGGAGGCGGTGGAAAGGCTGCCCTGGTTTCCGGCACAAGTGTTACCAAGTCGAAGGTAGTTTTCACATCCGGCACAAAGAAACATATTCGCGGAGAATCCAAGATCGTCAAGACGAATCGTGGTTTGGAGACGGCCGGATCGACTGTACCGAACAAGAGATCGATGAGGTCATACCGGACAGGTCCGAGTGGTAAGAGTGCCAGCGGCTTTGGTAGTAACAAGAAAGCAGGGAAACCAAACGGCTACAGATCTGGCGGCTCCAAGCAAGGTCGCGCTTCCAGTGGTGGATATCGTACTTCCGGAAAAGGGAGCAGGAGCGCAGGGTCTGTCGGCAGTAGAAAGACAGCAAGAACCAAATCATCGGGTGCAAAGGGGAAGGTGAGTCGAGGCACCAAATCCGGCAAGTCGGGTGGCGCAAGTAAGAAGACGGTTAAGAGTTCCGGCGGCTCCAGGAAAACATCCACACCTGCCGTAAAGTCCGGGGGTGGCAAGCGGTCCGGCGGTGGGGCATCAGTGAAGTCCGGTCGCTCATCGGGTAAGTCAGGTAAATCATCGGGAAGCAAGACATCTGGGAAGAGTTCCGGAGGTAAGCGCCGGAAATAGAGGATTGGCAGTTGCGATAATTGGTTGTGTATTTTATCTTTTGGTATTGGTGGTGCAAGTATGAAACGATATCTAATTCTCCTTGTTTGCTCGTTGTTCCTCTTCTCGCTGAGCGGTGGCGTCTTTGCGGTAGAGAAGAAGGACAAGAAGAAGGCCGTGTCTAAGGTAATGGTCAAGAAAAAGGCCGCAAAGAAGGCTGGCAAGCGCCCTGTCTCAAAGCCCGCAAAGAGAGCAATCAAGGGGCAAAAGAAATACGACAAGTTTGTGGACAAGAACCACAACGGTATCGACGACCGCAAGGAAAGGCGGCCTAAGAAGGCTGCCAAAGCCGACAAAAAAAGCGCTGCCAAAAAGAAGTAGACCCTGGCTTTGTCAGGCCCCAAAGTCTGACTCCAAGAGAAAAGCCTGTGCCGTGCAGGCTTGCAGTTTCTATGCCAGCACAGTGCCAGTTTGCCGGCTTCTCGCACCACACATGGTCGCCGTAGCGAATACTGCTTCACCGCGCGACTATCTCCCGCACAATCTTCAAATGAATCTTTTGTTCTTGACTATTGTACGAAAAAGCGTGACATTATTGTGAGGCTGCCAACACGACTGCCACAATGGCAGCGCATGGGCAGTGGACAGGATAGGGTATTATGGCGTTTGAGAATCTGACAGAGCGCGAAAGGCAGATACTTTTCAATCTGATCACGCATTACATACAGGCAGCCGACCCGGTTGGCTCAAGAGTAATCGCGAATCGATTTGGAATGGGGTTATCTTCAGCGACAATCAGAAACACTTTGCAGGACCTCGAGGAACTTGGTCTAGTGACTCAGCCTCATACGTCGGCCGGACGTATCCCTACCGATCTTGGCTATCGTGTCTACGTAGACTTTCTCCTGCGACCGCAGGAGTTGTCATCGAAAGAAAAAAGCTCCATTCGTCAGTCGATTCTCCGGCAAGGGCGCGGTGTCAACGAGGTATTGGGTCAGACCTGCCGCATTCTCGGAGAAATCACTAGCCAGTTGGGGGTGAGCATCGCTCCACGGTTCGAGGAGGGTGTTCTAAAACGCGTCAAGTTGATCCCGATCAGTGACGAACGCGTCATGGTTGTGGTGGTAGTAGAGTCGGGACTGGCTCGTTCTTTGATTATTGAAATCGAAGCGAGTATTTCCGAGTCAGAGCTCAAGGAGATGGAGCCCGTTCTGAATGAACGTTTGGCTGGTCTCAATCTTGGAGAGATCCGCAGGACAATTAGCGAGAGGTTGGGGGACCTGTCGGGTCAGGGGCGTCTGGTGAAGCTGGTTGTGGATGCGAAAGACCGTATTTGGACTGATCAGCCGGGGAAGGGGATTCTTGTCTCGGGTGCCGAGCATCTGGTCATGCAGCCCGAGTTTGCTAACCTCGACAAAGTTTCGGACCTGATCAAGCTGCTTGAGGACGGTACGGTGCTCTCGGACTTTCTGAGCGAAGCGGAGGGAGACGGAATTGTAATAACTATTGGCAGTGAAAACAAGATAGGTAAAATAGTGAATTGTTCGCTGGTGAGCAAGACCTATAAAGTGGGCAAGATTTCAGGATCGATTGCAGTGATCGGACCGACACGAATGCCATACGGCAAATTAGTGTCGGTAGTAGATTACACAGCGCGCACAGTTACCGATGTGCTTACCAGTGATGATATATCCGGAGAAAACAAAGAGTGACTGAACGAAAACAGACATCCGATGACAGCAAACAAAAAGAGAGCGACGAGATAGCTGTCAATTATATCGACAGTAGCGGGTCAACAGAACCGTCACCGACTGACGGCGGACACATAGATCGTGCGGATGAAGCGAAGGAGGAGACGCTCGAGTCCCCCGAGCAACGAATAGCGGAGTTGGAAGATCGCGTGTTGCGAACAGTTGCTGAATTTGACAACTATCGCAAGCGCACCGGTCGGCAGCATCAGGAGCTAATTCGCAATGCAAACGAGCGCCTTCTGTTAGACATGCTGGAAGTGGTCGACAATTTCGAACGGGCCTTGCAGCATGTTGAAAACGTTGTTAACGATGACAGCTTACAAAGAGGTGCCGAGTTGATATATGCGCAGATGACAGACCTGCTAGGCAGGTACGAGGTAAAGCCAATCGAGGCGGTCGGAAACACGTTCGATCCCAATTTGCATGAAGCTGTGATGAAAGTTGATTCGGACGAGCACCCCGAAGGTGTTGTAACGATGGAAATCAGTCGCGGGTACACGATCGGTGACCGCGTGTTACGTCATAGCAAGGTCGGAGTCAGCAGCGGCAACGCATCGGTCGGCACGACCGATGGAAACGTGGAAAGCGATTAGCGCCATATGGATGTTATAGACAAAGGTTAGGAGTACATTGTTATGGGAAAGATTATTGGAATTGACTTGGGGACGACCAATTCATGTGTTGCTGTCCTTGAAGGTAAGGACGCAGTCGTCATACCGAATCTCGAGGGTGCGCGTACGACGCCGTCGGTAGTCGGGTTCGCGAAAGATGGCGAGCGACTTGTGGGTGCTGCCGCAAAACGCCAGGCGGTGACCAATCCGGAGAACACTGTGTTCTCGATCAAGCGGTTTATGGGTCGGCAGCACGATGAGGTGGCAGCCGAAGAGAAGATAGTCCCATACAAGATCACCGAGAACGATAAGGGAGCGGTACAGGTTGAGGTTCAGGGGAAATCGTATTCACCCCCTGAGGTTTCGGCGATGATACTGCGAGCGTTGAAGCAGGCGGCTGAAGACTACCTCGGAAGCGAAGTGACACAGGCGGTCATAACTGTTCCAGCCTACTTCAACGATTCGCAACGCCAGGCCACTAAAGACGCCGGTCGCATTGCAGGTTTAGAAGTTCTACGGATTATCAATGAGCCGACAGCGGCGTCGCTGGCCTATGGCCTGGAGAAGAAAGGTAATCAGAAGATTGCTGTTTACGATCTTGGCGGAGGGACCTTCGATGTTTCCATTCTGGAAATAGGCGATGGCGTTTTTGAGGTGCGATCATCCAATGGCGATGGCCATCTTGGCGGGGACGACTTCGACGAGGAAATAATCAACTGGATGGCTGACGAGTTCCGCAAATCTCAAGGAATTGATCTGCGCAAAGACCGGATGGCGTTGCAGCGCCTGAAGGAGGCGGCTGAGAAAGCAAAGATTGAGCTGTCGACAACAATGCAGACAAACATCAATTTGCCCTTTATCACGGCAGATCAGTCAGGTCCTAAGCATCTTGATCTTACTCTTGCCAGGTCAAAGTTCGAGCAACTGGTAGATAAACTGATTCAGCGCACGGTCGAACCCTGCAAGCGAGCACTGGCCGATGCGAAAATGACAATGGCGGATATTGATAACGTCGTTCTGGTCGGAGGCATGACACGTATGCCGAAGGTTATTGAGCTTGTGACCGAACAATTTGGAAAGGAGCCGCACAAGGGCGTTAATCCGGACGAAGTTGTGGCGTTGGGAGCCGCTATTCAGGGTGGAGTACTGGCGGGAGATATGAAGGACATTGTTCTTCTCGATGTCACACCGCTTTCACTGGGTATCGAGACTCTCGGTGGCGTCATGACCAAGCTGATTGATCGCAACACTACAATTCCGACTCGCAAGTCGCAGGTGTTCTCTACCGCCGACGACAACCAGCCTGCAGTGTCGATCCATGTTTTGCAGGGCGAACGAGAATTGGCTATCGACAATCGCACGCTGGGTAAATTCGATCTGGTGGGGATACCGCCGGCTCCGCGCGGAATGCCGCAGATTGAGGTATCGTTCGATATCGACGCTAACGGTATTGTCCACGTCAGCGCAAAGGACAAGGCGACCAATAAGGAGCAGTCAATCAAGATTGAGGCTTCATCCGGTTTGTCCGATGCCGAAGTGGATAATATGGTCAAAGACGCAGAAGCGCACGCCGATGAAGACAAGAAGAAGGCGGATTTGATCAAAGCGCGAAACGAAGCTGACCAGTTGGCTTACTCGTCCGAAAAAACACTCAAGGAACACGGCGATAAAATATCGACAGAAGAGAAAGAAAAGATCGAAGGAGCCATCACCAAGTTACGCGATACTCTATCGAACGATTCTGTTGAGGCGATCAACGAGGCCAAAGAAGAGTTGACGCAGGCCTCGCATAAGCTGGCTGAAGAAATGTACAAGCAGGCGCAGGCAGAGCAGGACGCGGCCGGCAAGTCATCTGCTGATGCCGATGGAGCTGCTTCGGGGGGGGAGCCAGGCGACAGTGCTTCGGAGAGCGATACGGGCGGCGCAGTGGATGCCGATTTTGAGGTGGTTGATGACGATAAGAAATAGCCACCAATGACTCAGCGGGACTATTATGATGTGCTTGGTATAGATCGGGGGGCGACCGAGAGCGAAATCAAGGCAGCCTATCGCAAGCTGGCGTTGAAGCATCATCCTGATCGTAACCAGGGTGACAAGTCCGCTGAAGAGAAATTCAAGGAAGCAACCGAAGCCTATGAAGTGCTCAAGGACGCTCAGAAACGTGGGACGTATGACCAGTATGGCCATGCCGGTTTGGGCGGCAGTGGATTCGGTGGTGGCTTTCAGGGGTTCGACTTAGGAGAAGCTCTCCATGCCTTTATGCGCGATTTTGGAGGTGGAGGCTCTGTTTTTGATGAGATGTTCGGTATGGGCGGGGGACGCCACAGGGGACATCGAAATCGTGGCGACGATTTACGAATTAGGATAGAACTGACGCTCGAGGAAATTGCGCACGGTACAACCAAGTCCGTTAAGGTGAAACGGCTGGTGCAATGCAACTCATGCGGTGGCAGTGGCGTGGCCGCCGGATCGTCGCGCAAGACCTGCATTCAGTGCAAAGGGCACGGTAAGGTGCGAACGTTGACCCGCACCTTTCTGGGTACTGTGCAGCAAGTTACAACCTGTTCGGCTTGTCGCGGTGTTGGTGAAGTTATTTCGGATCCATGTCGTAGCTGCCGGGGAGAAGGTCTTGCTCACGGTTCGGCGAATGTCGATATTGAGGTCCCTCCCGGAGTTTCGAGTGGCAACTACATGACTGTCGAAAACATGGGCAACGCTGCTCCGCACAACGGCCAGCCGGGTGATCTGCTCGCTGTGTTTGAAGAGAAGGCGCATGATCTGTTCAGCCGTCATGATGATCACATTATCTATGACATGCCGCTGTCGTTCACAGTGGCAGCGCTGGGTGGCAGCGTCGCGGTCCCGACCCTTGACGGAAACGAGGAGCTTCGCATACCTGCGGGAACTCAACCAGGACGGATGTTCAAGCTACGCGGAAAGGGCATACCGCACCTCCAGCGATCGGGCAAAGGAGATCAACTCGTTCGTATCCACATCTGGGTTCCGACCGAACTGAGCGACAAAGATCGAGCCGCTTTACGGCAGTTGGCAGAATCCGAAACCTTTGCCCCTCCCAAAGCCGGGAAGTCATTTTTCGAGAAGCTCCGCGAGAGTCTCAAGGTTTAAGTGATTGAGAGCCTCGCTGACGTTAGTGCTCACGGTATGAACTCCGAATCAAAAGAATCAGACCGATCGGTCCCTGCAGAATACTCCGAGTTGTCAATCAAAGTACCCGCTCGCCATGTCGACGCTGTATGCGACTACATTATTGAACATGTCACATCCGGACTGCTGCTCGAAGACAAAGACGGAAGCCAATTCACTCGAATAGTGTTCTATGTTTCAGCGGGAGCCGAGTTCTCTTTTTTTGAGCCGTTGACTAACTTCGTTAAAGCCATGTTTGAAATTGATGGCGAACCGGTTCCGGCTATTGACAAACGGACGGTCAGGAACATCGAATGGGAAGAACATTACCGACGCAGTGTTCGGCCCCGCCGTATTGGAGAGGACATATTCATACGGCCTCCATGGTGCGATGCGGATCGCAAAGCCAGATATGACATCGTCATTGAACCGAAGATGGCCTTTGGTACTGGCGAACATGAAACAACGGCGGGCTGTCTGCAGATGGTGTGCGAGCGGATGAGAGCAGGCTGGCGATTTCTGGATGTTGGTTGTGGAACGGGGATTCTATCGATCCTGGCTGCTCGCATGTCGGCTGGATACGTCAAGGCGGTTGATTATGATCCGATAGCAGTAGACAATTGTCGAGAGAACTTTCGGATCAACTGCGTGGAATGTGAGCATGACATCTTGTGCGGGTCGATAGAGGTGTGCACAGATGATCGGCCATACGATTTTGTGTGCGCCAATATCATTCGAGAGACAATAGTGCAGATGATGCCGCAGTTGATCCAGTTGACACTACCCGGTGGGAATCTCGTACTTTCCGGCCTGCTGGAGCGGGACCGCAGCGAAGTTGAGGCTGCGCTAAACGGGGAAGGTCAGTCAATTCGATCGGTCATCCAGAAAAAAGAATGGCTAACCATCCTTATTGACAAGGTATAGTGTTGAAGCCTCCGGTCTTTATTGCTGACTATGCCGCATGCGGCGGGCCGTCAATCGAGTTGTCCGCCGACGAAAGTCGCCATGCGGTCAAAGTTCTCCGGCTGTCCCGAGCCGACACAGTAATTGTCATCGACGGAGCAGGGACGGCATATCGGGGCGAAATTGCATCAATCGGTCACGGGCCAAAGGTAACCATTAACGTGCGCGATATCCTGCGAAATTTCGGCGAGCCGCGATTGCACCTTACACTCGCGGCAGCGCTATCTGTTGGGGAAAAACTGGACATGGTCATCCAAATGGCAACAGAGCTTGGCATAAAGCGAATTGTACTGATCGAATCTGAAAAGTCGAAGATGCAACTGGACGACCCAAGGCGGCTGAAATCGCGACTGAACAGATGGCGCCGGGTGGCATTGGCTTCGGCCAAGCAATGCCGCCGGTCGTTTGTTCCGGAGGTGTCGGTACCGGTTTCGGTTGCCTCATTTGTGCGGGAATTGGAATCCGGAACGCTCGGACTAGTTTTTCATCCTTCCAGAAAGGCCGAAATGTTGGACAAGTTTGGTCCTATCGAGGGTTATTCAAGGATTTCGCTTCTGATTGGTCCCGAATCTGGATTCTCGGATGATGAAGTTGATATTGCCCTGGCAGCAGGCTTTCGGCTGGTTTCGATGGGGTCGCGGATACTCCGATCCCAAACCGCCGGTCCTATCGCTTGTGCCCTTACGATGTATTTGGCCGGTGAGTTGAGCTAGGCGCTGCGCCTGCCGATAATACTTGTGATATGGAGAAGATGTTTCTGATGATGACGATCGGCCTATTTGGGCTGGTCATTGGATCATTTCTAAATGCGGTAATTCACAGGTTACCCCGTAAGATTCCGATTCGAACCGGTCGCTCACGGTGTACCGACTGCGGAATGCAGCTTCGCTGGTACCACAACATTCCGCTGGTCAGCTATATTGCGCTGCGTGGGCGATGCGGCTTTTGTGGCCAACGAATCTCGCTGCGGTATCCAGTTGTTGAATCTACCAATGCCGTCTTGTATCTGTTCTTCTTCTGGCAGTTCGGGCTATCATTCAATCTGCTCGTATTCGCATTTTTGACCTCGGCCCTGTTGGTTATTTTCTTTATCGATCTGGACTTTCAAATAATTCCGGACGCCATCACTATCCCAGGCATGATACTGGGTTTGGCCGTCTCACTGCTTCCGACCGGAATTGGAATTGTGCAGTCACTGATCGGTCTTGTGGCCGGTGGAGGCTCGCTCTACCTGCTTGCCATCATGGGCGACTGGCTGTTCAAGAAGGAATCTATGGGGGGCGGGGACATCAAGATGGCCGCGATGCTCGGAGCCTTTTTGGGATGGCAAAAGGTGCTCCTCGTCTTTATGACGGCGGCAGGCGTCGGCGTTGTTATTTCATTGCTACTCATGCTGGTCTCCAGCCGCCTGCGTCAGGAAAGAGTGGTGCCATTTGGACCGTTCCTGTCGGTCGCCACTATGGTTACAATCATTTATGGCGACCAAATCATT
>JBHHVC010000102.1:0-9476 GCA_046754125.1 Candidatus Zixiibacteriota bacterium | reverse complement strand
GTAGTCGGGCAGCGATACAACTGCCTGGCCTCCGGGACCGAGAACGACTGTACCGTCATAGACATTTTTCATGTCCGGAGATGTTACTTGGCTGTGATAAAGATACTTGTTGGTAGGATCCAAGGGGTGGTCAATCTTGATTCCTCCGCCTGACTTAAGAACTAATCCGGTAACGTTAATATCTCCCGCGAAGTAACCAGCCAGCCCAGTGCCAGACTGCGCAAAAATAGTGGGGCTGGAGCCGGTGTTGGTGGCGTACAAAGCTCCCCAGTTATTGCCGTTTGAGACGTTCCCGAATAGGCGCATTCCATCACCGTTGCCATTGTTTCTGAACTCTGCACCATATCTTACGTTATTCGCCTCAGATCTAAAGCCTCCCTCTACTCTGAAGGCAGCTTCATTTGGATAGAAACTGCTCCAGTCAGCATTGGTTGTATCTGCCCAGATGAACGTGCCGGGTTGTGCCGCTTTGGCTCTTCTACCAGACGCGAATGACCATTTACCACTTGCTACACACTGATCTCCCCCGGGCACAGACGAGGCCCAGCCTGACGCAGTGTCCTCGACTCCTCCGGCAACTGTTGAGTAACTTCCGCTTGCGACGTTTTTGAGACCACCACCTACTGTCGAGAAGGAACCACTGGCCGAATTATCCTGCCCACCGCCTACTACATCACCATGCTGTAGTGCCATATTATCTAAGCCTCCGGAAACAACGCTGACGAATCCATCAGCTGCATTCCCCCTTCCTCCACTTACGACGGAGTAAGGTGCTGTTGCGGAACACGGATATCCTCCAATAAGTCCGCCACCACCGGCGACCACCGAAAACATTCCACTCGCCGTGTTACCTTCTCCGCCACCAATAGTTGCTCCGGTATCGGAGGCAAGGTTATTCCTCCCTCCTGAAACATTCGCAAAAGCACTCATCGCCCGGTTATACTCACCTCCACTGACGGCCGAGAAGCTTTCTCTAGCCCAATTATGAGCCCCTCCTGAAATCACGCTACCATGTCCGGCGGCCGCATTGGAGTCGAAGGGTAAAGAGCCTCCACCACCAGCTACAACTGCAAACATGCCGCTGGCCTTATTGTTTGCTCCGCCGCCTACCACGGCCCCAGAATCTGTGGCCCGGTTGTTCTCCCCTCCTCCAATAGTCGTAACATCACCAGTGGCTACATTACCTGATCCTCCCCCGATGGTAGAACGATACCCTTGGGCCGAGTTCGTATCCTCCACAAAGAATCCTCCGCCACCGGCTATAGTTGAAAAAGACCCTCGGGCGTAATTGTTAGCGCCACCACCAACAGTGGATCTAGTCCCGCGAGCTTCATTCTCGGCGCCACCGGCTACGGTGGCATGAGTTTCACTAGCGATATTGCCAGTGCCACCACCGATTGTTGCCATATTACTGGAGGCCATATTTGAGATTCCTCCTGACACAGTGGAGCCCCAGGTACTAGCTAAATTGCCAGACCCACCGGAGATTGTACATTGTCTTCCCTGGGCCTCGTTCCTGTCAGAAACAGTTGGACCGCCACCGCCGCTTACCGTGCTATAGGGTCCGTAAGCTCTATTGAATGCCCCCCCGGAAACAGTTGCGCCGGAGTCTGTTGCTGAGTTATTTGCGCCACCCGCAATCGTAGCAATGCTGGCCGAGGCTTTATTAGTGAAACCGCCGCCTATATGCGCTCCGATACCAATTGCAGAATTAGCCTGGCCACCTGTTACTGACGCTCCCTCACCAATGGCCGTGTCGCTTGTCCCAACCACCAGAACGCCCACCCCCTGAGCCAAGTTATCAGTACCGAAACTGGCATTACCGGAAGCATTCAGGTTACCGCTAATATCCAGTCTAGCCTTCGGTGCCGCTGTACCGATCCCGACGGAGTCGGTCGATGTCTGTAACCGAACACGTGTGCCGTCGTCGACCCAGCCGCTTGCATTTCCTGAGCCCGTCAGGTCGTCGTCGACAACCCATGCCGAACCGTTCCATTTGATCACCTGTCCCGGAGTCGCGCCATTGGGCGCAAGGTCAATCAATTGTACAGAGCCGTCAGCAATGGCAAGTGATCCGACCGATGACGGCATGACTGCCTTAGCAATTGCCGCCGTGTCCGACACTAACGATCGAAAAGAAAACAGAGTTGAGACGATAGGAACGCGCGGTGCTAAATCGGGTGCTCCACCAATGGAGATTCCCAAATATCGGGTTGTATCACTGTATATTTGCTGAATCAATGGCGTCACCGAGCCAAGCAGAACCGTGAAAAGGCCGTTGGTGACAGTTATGTTGGAATGCAGTTCGCTCCAGACCGAACTCCCGCCAACTGGATCATCGTAAATGGTGAATCGTATATCGACAACGGTATCTATAGCCGTAGCGGTCGAATCAGTCAAACGGCCCTGGTAGCTGATTAGATTTGGTGTTTGGGCAGAAATCGAACCCGCGAGACAAATCATCGAAGCCATAAGCGTGGACAGAATGCATGTGCGTTTGTTCAAGACAAACCTCCCTTGTGTATTCGGGCGTGGCTTCAGGATGCTTCGTCCAGAGCCTGAGGATTGCGCAATGTGGTTGGTCAGCCGGAGTTGTCAGGCAACATTGTCAATTAAGCCCGCTTTGGTATGTACTTTCGTGTTGGCATCTGACCGAGGTGTCCGGTCAAGCTACCATAGGTTTAGGAACAAACCCAGCCTCGGCGCAAACGGACTTGCCGAAGTCGGCTCATTTGTTAACAAGATAGTGGAATCTGCTTTATTGTCAAGGAAGAAGAGTCTGCTGTGTCGTTGATAGCCCAACCAGAATGTCGCAAAAAAGGGCGAGGAACCATATGTGGGACATACCGTCCATAACGCGACAACAGCATCAACGACTGGCAACTCGGATTTGTAGAGGTCAAAAAGGCTTAGTCTGATACTTGCGGTACAGTTCCTTTTGCTTGCTGTCGAGATCGACCTCGCGCCCCTCGATGAACATGAGTGTGACTTTGTGGGTGATATGATCCATAACGTCTCCATCGCTGACAAACAGTGTCGCCTTTTTGCCGATGTCGAGCGAACCTAGGTTGGCTTCGACGCCAAGGATTTCAGCTGTCGACAGCGTTATCGATCGAAGCGCCTGCTCTTTTGTGAGGCCGAAGGCAACAGCCTGTCCGGCTTGGAAGGGAAGGTTCCGGGCATTCCATGAACCGCCGCGAGATAAACAAAAGCGGACGCCCACGTTGGCCAGAAGGCCCGGCAGGCGGTAGGGGATATCGTACTCGTCGTCTGCACGGGACGGCATTCTCTGAGTTGCACTGAGAATGACGGGGATGTCGTATTCCTTGAGCAAATCCGCGACCTTCCATGATTCAGCGCCTCCGACAAGCACCATGCGGATCCCGTTGTCCTTACAAAAATGCACTGCCTGTTCGATCTGCCGCAGATCACCTGCGTGCACAAAGAGCGAGAGTTCACCGGAAAACAGTGGGAGCATCGCTTCCCAGCGAGAATCGATCTCGATGTTCGGGTCAGCTTTTTTCAGGGTGTAGTATGATTTGGCCTTGTCAAAAGCGTCAAAGATCGCCTTAGCGTTTTTCTCGTTTTCCTTTTTCTGCTCTTTTGCCGACTTCTCCATCCACCACGCCGTGATAATCGACAGGCGAGGCCAGCTAACATGGATTCCCGCAGGTGATAGTTCGACCGCATCTTCGCGTGTCCAACTATCCAAGTTCATCAGACAGGAGCGGCCGCGCAACAATGATCCGCCCGGAACGACCAGCGCCGTTGTGATACCGTTTGCTCTCACCGTAGGTAGAATCTCTGAGTCGGGATTGTATGCGACAAAAGATTGCACATCGGGATTGAGCCGACCGACTTCAGCAACGTCGTTGGTTGCGCGGACCGCGCCGATTTCAGTCAGGCCCAATGTGGTATTTGGAGCGATCAGGCCGGGATAGACATTCTTGCCAGAGACGTCAATCACGCGTGCATTGTCAGGAGGCGTCAGGTCGGCGCCGATTTTAGTAATACGGCCATTTTCAAAGAGCAGATCCGTCTTTGGCAGCATACCGGAGGTAACAGTATACAGATCGCCGTTTGTTAGCAATATGGGTATCGACTGGTCGGCGCCGGGGATATAATCGTGCGCCCGACACGGCTGGGTTGTGAGCAAGAAGCCGATGGCCAGCATGCCTATGGTTCTGGTAAGACTAGTGTATTGCATGTTGGAGCCTCCAGATGTCCTGAATGTCGTCACACTTGTAGTGTTTTTCCTCGGGTTTGTTCTGTCCCATTTTGCCCGGTGATTTCTTCCCCTTCTTTGACGAAGCCAGAGCCTTCTGAATAAGGGCGTTCTTTTCTTCCCTTATTTGCAGGCGCGTTTGCAGGTCGCGATCGATATCGAAGTACTTTTTCCCCTCAATCCACGTCTGTTCGACTGACGAATAAATCGACAACGGGTTGCCATTCCAGATAACGAAGTCAGCATCTTTGCCGACCTCAATACTTCCGATACGATCATCGACTTTCAATTGGATCGCCGGATTGATGGTCGCCAGCTTGATTGCCTCTTCCTGGCTCATGTCGCCGTATTGAACCGATTTTGCAGCTTCGAGGTTAAGTCGCCGTCCCAAGTCGTCGCTGTCGGAGTTGATCGAGGAGAGCACACCCTTTCGGGTCATCAGGGCGACGTTGTACGGTATGGCATCGTACACTTCGAACTTGTAGGCCCACCAGTCAGCGAAAGACGAAGCCGTTGCTCCGTGCCTAGCCATTTCACCTGCCACCTTGTAGCCCTCGAGGATATGTGTGAATGTTTGTACGGTGAATCCAAACTGTTCGGCCAGACGCATGAGCATCAGAATCTCAGTCTGGTGATATGAATGACAATGAATGAACAGCTTCGAGTTCAGAATATCCAGGATTGCATCAAGTTCCAGGTCATGGCGAGGGGGAATGGTACGGCGTCGCTCCTTCTTGCTCAGTGATCGGTATGCCTCCCATTTTCGTTCATATTCACGGGCGGTCTGAAACTCATCTTTCATAATTGTTTCGACGCCCATGCGTGTTTGGGGATATCGACTACGGTAGTTGTCGCCCCAGTTGCTTTGTTTTACGTTTTCGCCTAGCGCAAATTTGATTGTAGGTGGAGCGCCTTTCAGTTTGAGTTCCTCTGGTGGCGCCCCCCAGCGCAGTTTAATGAGTTGCAGTTGCCCTCCGATAGGATTGGCCGATCCGTGAAGAATGTGCGAAGTCGTCACGCCTCCGGTAAGTTGTCGGTAAATGCTCAGATCGTCTGAGTTTATGACATCGGAAATACGAACCTCTGCCGTTACCGCATCGGTCCCTTCGTTGACACCTTTGGAAATTGCAATGTGCGAGTGGGCGTCGATAATTCCCGCAGTGATATGTTTGCCGGAAGCGTCGTACACCCGTGCGCCCTTTGGAGCCTCAAGGTTTTTCCCGAGCTGAGCGAACTTGCCGCTACGGATCAACAAGTCATACGACTTGAGTATGCCATCCGATTCGCTGGTCCAGATTGTAGCATTTCTGATAAGCAAATCTTCCCTTTGGGGCAGTTTCTCGAATCCAAACGCTTTGTTCGGCCAAGTCAAGCGCGAGACTAGGGGGAAGTCCTTTGTATCAGGCTTGTCACTGTTTTCATCGGGGGTCTCGCTGTCGTCGGCATCGTTCGATCCAGCTATCCAAGCTTCGGTAGCTCCGTCAGGCAATGTAGCGGTCCCCTTGATGGTGTCATTGACAAGGACTCCAGAGAAACGCGTGAGTGCTTTGGTATCTGCCGTGTCCAGCGATGCTGTGAAATAAAGGCGGCCTTGCCTGATTGACACTGACTTGGTGGACAATGCGGATGTATCGGCTTTTAACTGTATTGAAGGTCTGGAAGGGCTTTCCAGAAGCACCGACAGGTTGTAGCTGCTGCCTGCAATAGACAAGTCATAGCGTCCTTTGAAAGCCAGGGCTGACCTGTCGATGAACTCATGCTCCACACCACCGACAAACACTGAGAAAACAGCAGTCGAATCGTCAAAGATATCACCATCAGTCAAAACGAAATTAGCCAGCTTTCCGCGTTCAACACTACCGACCAGTTGGGACACGCCGCATAATCTCGCGGGCACTGTAGTCAATGCGGCCAGAGCACCGTCGCGAGAGAGGCCGCGCTCGACGGCCTTGTGGACGTTATTCTTGAAGGCGCTCTTATCTTTCAGACGCACGGTTGTGAAGGCGAATTCAATGTCATGTTGTTCCAGCACCGAGGCATTTGATGGTGCCCTTTCCCAGTGTCGTAGCTTGGCAAGCGTGACATCGAGTTCGTCATTCTGGTTTGTAATATCGGGGGTTTTGGGGTAATTGACCGGAAGGATGATCGTTGCTCCGGTGGAGGCAATCTCGTCGATCCGGGCGTATTCATATCCGCTTCCGATGTGGATGAACCGAAACCCGAATTCGGTTGCTATTCGATTTGCGCGAAGCAGAGACAACTCATCATCGGTTTCAAACAAAACGGGTTCGTCACTGATTGTTGCCAGCGCGTCGATTGTAGTGTTGAACTCTGGCATCGGCTGATCCGGGTTGAGGGCATACGCTGCGCGGGCACCCACGTACCACTTCGCATCAAGAAAGGCCTGCCGAATGAGGGCGATACTCCCCATCAATGACGAAGGATTGCTCATAGGCGATGCACCCTTATCAAATGAAGCTACGTGATAGGAATGTGGGCTTAGAATCAAATCGTTGGGAAGGCCTTTGCCGAGCTGGACTATGCAGGAGCGGCCGCGAAAGATGCCGTCGAGCCGGCATGTACGTGCTGTGGTAAAACCGAGCGCTGTCATTTCGTCCGACGATTTGCTGTCCGGCCGAAACTGATCGACCCAGTTCTCAGCGGCATGAAAAGCCTCGTTGTGTGCACTGCCGCCGATACGATCAGCAGCGTACTTGGGTTTGTCCCGGTAGGATCTCTTAGCTGCTTCTCTCTTGGGCATCCCGTAATCGGTGTAGGGATCGATGAAGCCGGGATAAACGGAGAATCCTGACAGGTTGCTCACTGTAGCGCCATCGGGAATGCTGATTCCGGTTCCGACATCGGTGATCCGCCCATCGCTAATTACGATAGTGCCGTTCGAAATAGTGTCACCCGGGGCAACAATGATTAGCACGTTTGTGAATGCCCTGATGTCCGGCGTTTTGTCGCGAAGCCCCAAAGGCGGTGTGGTATGATCGGACAGAACAGAGGTGGCCGTCAATATCAGAAGGCAAAAGGAAATGCGTAGCTTCATAGTGCAATCCTATTGTTGTAGTTTGCGGACAGATTTGCTGCACAGAGATCGGGTGAGACCCATCTCGTAGCTAACTTGCTGCATGATCATAGCCTATCAATAACTGATGATTCCAGAAAAAGCAAGGGAGGTTCAGTTTTCTACAGTGTATCAGACAGGCTGGAGAGTCGCAGAGTGTCGCATTCAGGGAGTGTGCGACAGGACTGGAAGACTATGGACAGGCGGGCGGGGGAGGGCCGCCACCAAAGAGATAGTCCACGATATATGTTAGATCCACGATGTCGGTGGTCTCTGCGACACTACCGTCAATGTTGCCTTCTTCTGGGCAGGGCGAAGGCGGCCCGGAACTGAATAGAAAATCCACAACGTATGTCAAGTCTGTGATATCTACGTTATCGAAAGCATCCCCGTCCGCGTTCCCGCGAATTGGTGGATTGCAACAGCCGCTGTCGCATACGTCCCCAACACCGTTCGAATCCGCGTCAGCCTGATCCGGATTGAAGGCGGTAGGGCAGTTATCCAGTGCACAGGTATTGGCCGGAAAGCCCGGGTCACCAAAACCGTCACCATCAGTATCGGTACAAGTATCGCAGCTATCCCCGGTGCCATCGATATCGGCATCCTCCTGAGCAGGGTTGGCTATCGCTATGCAATTGTCGCACGAGTCGCCGATTCCGTCGAAATCAGTGTCTTCCTGTGCAGGGTTGCTCACTGTTACACAGTTGTCCAATGAGCAGGAATTAAGTGGAAACCCCGGGTCACCAAAACCGTCGTTGTCGGTGTCAGTGCAGGTGTCGCAGCTGTCGCCAATACCGTCAAGATCGGCGTCTTCCTGATCAGGATTATAAGTATTGGGACAGTTGTCGAGGCTGCAAGTATTGGCCGGGAAACCCGGGTCGCCAAAACCGTCACCATCGGTATCTGTGCAAGTGTCGCAACTATCGCCAATTCCGTCAAGATCGGTGTCTTCCTGGCCGGGGTCGAAAACCAGCGGACAGATATCGCACGAGTCTCCCAGGCCATCGCCGTCAGTGTCGGTTTGGTCGGGGTTGAATATGGTTGGGCAATTGTCTTCAGCACATTGGTTTTCGGGATGTCCCGGATCGCCAAAACCGTCGCCATCAGAATCTACACAGATCAGATCCGTTTTTGCCATTTTCACGACGAACGCTTCGAATCCGCCGGCCATTGTATCCTGAACCGCGCCAGCTGTTGGAAAATCGGGTGAACCGGTGTAGCCAGCAAGATAGACAGCGTCGCTTGTGTCAAGATCGATCCCATAGCCAAAGTCAAAACTGGAGCCGCCAAGATAGGTGCTGTAGTCGAGAGAATCACCGGTTGGGCGTATACATACCACAACTGCTTCGAAACCCGGGCCAAAAGTGGAATCTATCGGATCAACCATCGGAAAATCGTCGGAGGCCGAGGAACCGATCAGATAAGCAAATCCCTGCGAATCTACAACTATACCCGAACCGAAGTCAGTCGAGAGTCCGCCAAGAAAACTGCTGTAAGTCAATGATGAACCGCTGGAGTCGACCTTGCAGAAGAAGATATCGAGTCCGCCATTGATGTTTGCTTCGTACGCATTGACTGTTGGAAAGTCGCTGGCTCCGGTGTGGCCTGTTACGTACGCGAAGCCGTCAACATCAACATCTACGGCAAAACCAATATCTGATCCCTGTCCGCCCAGGAACGAGCCATACTCCAATGAGCTCCCATCGGGCGACAGACGGCACACAAAGGCATCGAAAGTGCCGGTGGAATCAAGAGTCGAGTCAAATGCGTTGGACAGAGGGAAATCTGGGGAGAATGTGAAGCCAGTGATGTACGATCTTCCGAGATCGTCTGCGGCGATGTTCATGGCTTCGTCATCTGCCGAACCGCCAAGATAGGTGCTATACTCAAGTGTTGAGCCGTCGGAGCTGATTTTGGCTACAAAGGCGTCGATTGCGCCATCAAGTGAATTGTCGTAAGGGGCCGCCGATAGATTAAAGTCGCTCGACCGTGTGCTACCCGTTATGACGGCGTCACCGGTCGAATCGACATCCACGCCGACGGCAACATCATTTCCGCTGCCACCGAGATAGGTACTGAATATGAGCGAGTCACCCGTCGGTGTTAGCTTTAGCACGACGGCATCGTCGCCCCCGGCGTTCGATGCCTGGACAGGAGTACTTGTCGGAAAATCGGTGG
>JBHHVC010000101.1:0-9550 GCA_046754125.1 Candidatus Zixiibacteriota bacterium | reverse complement strand
CAAACGGGAAATGGCGGCACTGCCTGACATTCAGTTCAAGATCGCCATGACTATGATGAATCAGAAAAAGTATGGTGGGGCTCGGGCGATACTGGTCGACCTTAAGCAGGATTATGCCGACTATTATTCCAGCAACCCTGTGGCTCAACTTGCGATGGCAAGATCATTTGAACTGGACGGCAATTGGACCCGTGCCGAAGTGGAGTATAACTACTTGATTCAGAACTATCGACAGTCGAACGAGGCACTCTCGGCTTTGCTCTACCTGGCCGGGTATTTCGAAAAAGAAGGGCGCTCGACCAAGGCTGAACACTGGTACGATCTGGCGGAAAAAACCTACGCTCGGCTGGCGGTGATCGGAGCTGGTACCTTGCTCGAAGCGAGGGCGCTGGCCTTCAGCGCCGACCTGTTTGAATACCGGTCGCAATGGAGGCAATCTGCCGAGGTGCTTGTGACATTGTTTGACCGATTTCCCGATTCAGAGCCGGGGCGGCGCGGGGTTCTCAAGGCATCGGCAATTTACCGGACCCATCTCGATAGCCCCGCTTTTGCCGACTCGCTGATTGATCGGTTCAAAGCCTCTTTGACAAGAGTTGAACAGGGCTGGGAGAATTAGAACTTCCTATTGAAATAACTGTACAAGGGTAAGCAAAAGGAACTACCTGGAGGAAGAATGAAGAAATCGCTAATGCTGCTGGCATTAATTGCTCTAATCCCGGCCGTTGTTGACGCACAGGTTGACATGCTGGGTAAAACCGATACGGTCTATGCCGATGTGGCACGAATTGACGACTATCACTGGTCGATAACTGTGTCGATGACCAACGACGAGGCGATCGTTGGCCTGTCTTTACCTTTCAAAATGCAGGCAGGGAACACAAAGATAGTGGGCGACTCCGCTATTTACACCGGCGGGCGGGTCGAGCACTTTACCTACAAGGGATTTCGCGCTGATACTGCGGTCCAGTGCGTAATGATGGGGCTGGTGGCCAATATGGGACCGACTGACAAACGGCTCGATCCCGGTACAGGGCGGCTAGTTACCTTGTTTGTATCGTCGATTGACAAGGAGCCTATCAAGCAATTGATAATCGATACGGCCACTGTATATCCTCAGAATTCGCTGATGGCCGTTGCCGGTGCGATCCAGGCGGCAGGCGACGATTCGGTCCCCGACACGATACCCGGTGACAACCGCAAAATACGGCAAATCATCCCTGCATTTGTCGTTCGTTACGCTAAGTAGCGGTAAGACATAGTAACGTCGCAGGGGTCCAGCTGTCACGTTGGGTCCCCGCCTCCCCGCTATTCTCGTTTCTGGAGAAATGACCATAGTGAGTGAATCTGCTCATTGGGATTCCCTCTTTCCCTTCATTGCCGCGCACGGGGCAATCCATAATGCAAATGTCCTGTGATTTGAATACGGAGGATGGACGACTGTTCCTACAGGCAACGATCGCCAAATGAATGCGTCACAGAACCCAGCCGGCACCCTAAGAGCGCCGGGAATTGGGGCGAAAACTGCCCTCACCCCTCACCCAATTGTCTCAATACAAGTTAGCGAAAGTGGGGAACCTTGTTCCGGCTGGACCGGTTATAGTCACCGTCGCAGATGAACAATTACGGGTAAACAAGTTTGTAAACAGATAGACAAGGTTCCTGACATCCGATTCAGTAGCGTATTGGTAGGATGCCCGATCCGAATTCTATCGGACACTGCGGACAAATGTCACGTGCAACTATCTGACGATTTGCGATTTCGCGAGGAACCAAAGAAGACGAACTTATGTTTGCTATGAAGTGCGAAGTAATAATGCTCAATAATAATAATCATCAGGAGGTGCTATGAGACGTAGAGCATTGCTTTTAGCAACAGCGGTTCTTGTCATGTTTGCTGTGTCGTCATGCGGAATGATGGCAAAAATGATGGGAATGGGTGACATGATGAGCGCGATGAACAACATGGATGCTGTCATGGCTATGTCGCCCGATGAGATGAAACAGCATGCGGCCTCTAAGGAAGCTGCGGCATGGAATCGCGGCAAAGAGCTATTTAGCGATTCTCACACTGGCGAAAGTTCCAACGAACTTGCCTGTAACTCCTGTCACCCGGGCGGCGGAACAACCGGCGGCGAGGCACAGGTACCGATGCGCGAATTCAAAATGCCTATTCCCACCCTCGTCGGGGCAGCAGGCACTTTCCCTAAGTACAAAATCCCCAACGATGAAGTCATCACTTTGGCCCAGATGAACAACAACTGTATTCGCATGTTCATGGGTGGCAAGGGGCTCGCTCCGGCCTCTTCCGATGCCTACTCACTGGAGACCTATGTGGCATCGTTGAGCAATGGTGAGACCGTCGGTGTCGGCGGACAGATGACTCAATCCGGAATGTAATCGCAGGAGATATGGAAATGAGATTTAGTAAACAATCAGTGTTCTTGCCTTTACTCGGTATTCTGGCTCTCGCCGTGGCCCTGGGCTGCGGCACCACTTCGCGCTACCAAGCCGAGAAATTCGGAGACCAGCAGGAAGGCAAAATGGATGTAGCCTTGTCCAACATTGACAATGCTATGAGCAATATGGGCGCTACGAAGAAACACGCTATGGCCAGGCAGGCTGAAGTTCTTGCGATGGGAAAAGAGCTATTCAACGATGCTGGCCTTGGCAAGAAGGGTCTGGCCTGCAACTCCTGCCATCCGGGTGGCGGCACCACCGGCGGTGAAGCGGAGATCAAGAAGAAGATGGGTCATGGACCCTACAAGATGCCAATCCCCAGCCTGATTGGAGCGTCGGCACGCTTCCCCAAATTCAAGATTCCGAACAACGAAGTCATTACCCTTGCCCAGATGGACAACAACTGCATCCGTATGTTCATGGGTGGCAAGAGACTTCCTCTTAACAGCCCTGAGTCTTTTGCACTGGCAACCTATGTTTCCTCTTTGAGCGACGGTGAACAGATAAAGGTGGCCGATGAAGCGTCCAGTCAGTAATCATATGCCGAGCACAGGGTTGACTGCATACGTGTGGGGACGGGCTGGAACGGCAAATGCAGGTGTAACGACGTTGCGTCTGCTGGCCTTTATTGCTCTGGCTGTAGCGTCAATAGTGCCTGCAAATGTTCTTGCAGGCAAAAGCGACAAAGACGCGGCGCACTTGAAAGCGGCGGAGGAATTCGCCGAGAGTAATATCGTAAAACAGAAAAGCTGTGTCACCTGTCACACTATCGGGGAGTCAGGCGGAACGGTTGGTCCGATACTAAACCAGATATCGAATCGCCGCACCGAACAGTGGCTTCGTACATGGTTTAGCAACCCAAATTCGATCAAGCCGGGTACCAAGATGCCGAACTTTCAGTTCAGTGATGCCGAACTGGATCAACTCATTGGCTATCTTACCAGGCTGAAACGCAACATCGACAGCGATAAGATACTCAAGAGCGAGAAGAACCATACTAGAGCAGGGGAAGCTCTTTTCGAGGCATACGATTGCTACGCCTGTCACCGCATCGGAGATAAGGGACGGTTTGTCGGTCCCAACCTAACCTGGATTGGACTGCGCAAGTCACCGGAGTGGGAAAGGACGTGGTTACACGATCCCTCAGCATACAAGCCCGGAACCTTTATGCCGAACTTCCAACTCGACTCGGCCGAAGTTGAGGCGCTCGTTGCCTTCCTTCATTCACTTCAGGGTCAATACAATGACCAGTCGAGAAAGTGGGAATCGATCACGACGTTTATTCTGGACTCCCCGCCGCGCGATCGAGGGCGGTTGGTGGCCGAACGTTTGTCATGCTGGAGTTGTCACGGTGAAGGTCTGTCCGGCGGAGTCCGAAATCCGAACGCGGCGCCCAATGGCTTTATTCCAGCCATCGATGCCGCATCGGTCGATTTTTCCGAAGAAGAACTAAGGCTGCGGATACTTGAAGGATCGACCCCTGAAAAATTGTCTTCCGACGATGATACGGTGCCGTTTGCGTGTCCCGCCTGGAAAGATGCACTGTCAGAGACTGAACTGAGCGATCTGCTCGTCTATCTTGAGAGTCTAATTCCTGAGGGAGCCAACTGGGAGTTCCAATAGGCGACAGGGCACGATAACAAAATGTAATTGGCAGGCAATTGATGGAGATACTCTTATGAACGCATTACCGGGCAAAAAAACTCGATTCATTTCAGCCTTTGCTGTAGTCGCAACCGCCGCGCTATTGGTCGTTCACTTTGTTGCTGAATCGTCTGCCGAAGGGGAGAAGTCCTCTTCATATCAGGTCGTTACCGTTGATAATGGCGGCACTGTAACAGGCGTTGTTCGTTTCGATTCAAAATACCCGAAACAGAAGCGAGTTCGCGTCAGCGTAAACAACGAGGCGTGCGGTACACACAAAATGTCCGAAACATTCTTAGTGTCGCCGGATAACAAGGGCTTGAAAAACGTACTGGTCACTATTGAAGGCATATCTGCGGGCAAAGCCCCGAAACTGACGACCGCTATTGAACTGATTCAGGACGGTTGCCAATATAAACCACATTTTCAGGTGGCCGAGGTTGGTCCTGAAGGAGTCGATATTACATTTGTCAACAACGATGGCATCTTTCACAACGTCCACACGACTCACAGCGACACGACAATGTTCAACCTGCCACAGTTTGGCGAGCAGCCGGAGATTACCCGAAAGGTCACTGACACCGGAGTGATCGGCATCAAGTGTGATGTGCACAAATGGATGGGCGCTAACATCGTCCTTCTTGAAAACCAGCCATATTACGCAGTAACCGATGAAAAGGGCCAGTTCAGTATCGATGATGTACCGCCGGGAACGTACACGCTCCACGCATGGCACGAAGCATTGGGTACAATGGAGAAGACAGTCGAGATAGCTGGCGGTGCAACTGCGAATGTCGAATTTGTAATTAAGTCAAAGGGATCGAAGAAGAAGAAATAACCGTTTTTGCGGTGGTCGACGGGAAGGGCGAGTCAACGCTCGGTCTTCTCGCCGGTTATCGATTCGATTTCGTCCAGCAGGCGCGATTCCAACTCTGATTCGGGAAAGCGCGCCACCACTTCCCCTTTCTTAATCAGCATACCCTGTCCGTCGCCGCCTGCTATACCGATATCAGCAGCAGCAGCCTCACCGGGTCCGTTGACAGCACAGCCCATGACGGCTACTTTAAGCGGTGACTTGAGCGCGCGTGTTTTTTCCTCGATCGATTCGGCCAGCGGAATCATGTCGATTTGACAACGCCCACAGGTCGGGCAGGCGATCACCTGCACACCGTCATCTTTGAGGTTGCACGAGGCCAGAATCTGCTTGGCAACTCGTACTTCATGAATCGGATCAGCGCTGAGCGAGACACGTATTGTGTCACCGATGCCAGACATCAGAATAGTCCCGATTCCGACAGCCGATTTGACTGTGCCTGTTTGAAGTGTGCCGGATTCGGTAATGCCAATATGTAGCGGATAATCGCACTTTTGGGCCAATAGATGGTATGCCCAAAAGGCAGTGACGGTATTGGTCGATTTGACAGAAATGACTATGTCGTGAAAGTTCATCTCTTCGAGTATGGCTATCTCGCGCAGTGCCGCCTCGACAAAGCCCTGCGGATCGTCGCTGCCGTATTTGTCCAGCACATCGGCTGGCAACGACCCGGAATTGACACCGATTCTAATCGGCACCCCGCGATCGGCAGCTGCTTTAGTAACTTCGCGCACCTTCCAGTCGGCCCCGATGTTGCCCGGGTTAATGCGTATCTTGTCAAACCCGGCGGCAATCGCTTTGATCGCTAACTTGTATTGAAAATGTATGTCGGCCACCAGCGGGCGGTTAGACGGAATTGCTTGCCTGATTGATGCCAGACAGTCGGCGGCATCATGGTTGATCACCGATAACCGCACAAGCTCGCAACCTGCGTCGAACAATTGTGTAGCCTGGCCGACCGTTGCGTCAACGTCACGCGTATCGGAAGTAGTCATCGACTGGATGGCGATTGGAAAGCCGCCTCCAATCAGCAGATTGCCGATCTTGACGGCGCGGCTCTTTCGCCGCTTAACTGGATAAGTTGTCTCTATCTTCAATTGCCTTGACCCACCTATCTTAGCCTTATAGCTTACAGGGTTTTACGTTGATCGGCAACAGAAAGTTGGTGTGCAAATGATCTGGCTGAAGCGAATCAGCCCATTCGTATTGATTGCAGTCCTGCTGTTCGGGTTCAACTGGTACAGCCAGCGGACAAGGGAACAAGAGTACGCTCAGATGGACTTATATGCCTGGGCCACCGCTCGCGTCTGGCTGGCCAGCGCAACTTACCGCTATGATCCGGACAGCTTTCTCGCCTATCGGGACTCCCTGATCGTTGCTGACAGTCTTTCGCTCGATGATCTAGCGGCCTACATCAAACTATATGATGAGGAACCAGAGCAGTACGTGGGTTTCGCAAAACAGGTCAATCGATATATCGATTCGCTGTCTAAGGATCGGCTCAACCAGCTATCTCCAGATACAGCGCTGTCTCAATAGTTTTTTTTGTGTGCTGCAGACCTATGGTCTTCCCGGCAACATTCGTCTCCAATATCGCGTTGACAAGTGGACATCCATCGGCTACCCTATGATCGAATTGTTGAGCGAGAGGACAGCCGGTGAAAGACATATTTCAGAAGCTACTTGTTAAGATCGGTGAGGACCCCAATCGCGACGGTCTCAGGCGCACACCGGAGCGGGCGGCAAGAGCGTTCGAGTTTCTGACAAAGGGCTACACCGAAGATATAGATGCGATCATCAACGGCGCCCTCTTTGAAGCCGACACCCAGGAGATCATCCTGGTCAGGGATATCGAGCTATATTCCATCTGTGAACATCACCTGCTGCCGTTTATTGGCAAGTGCCATGTTGGCTATATCCCAAGCCATAAAGTGCTTGGGCTGTCGAAGGTTGCACGAATAGTCGATGTCTTTGCCCGTCGATTGCAGATACAGGAAAAACTAACGCGACAGATAGCGGACACGATTCAGAAGTACACCGACGCACAGGGGGTTGGTGTTGTAATTGAGGCTCAGCACCTGTGTATGATGATGCGCGGAGTACAAAAACAGAACTCAGTGATGGTGACATCTTGTGTGCTTGGCGAATTCCACGATGACCCGTCAACACGTGCCGAGTTCTTCAGCCTCATAAAGTAACCATCAGTGTGTCCGTCACCCGAGCTTGGCAGGTCCGGCGACCAATGTATATTACAATGAGCAAGCGGTTCGAGTTTGCAGCCTCGCATCGATATACAGTTGACAACAAGTCGAGTGAACAGATCGCAATGCTCTTTGGCAAGGGTGCCGATTCGCCCTATGGTCATGGGCACAACTATGTAGCCCACCTCATCTTTCACGGTCCAATCGATCCGGATCATGGTATGATCATAAACGTAGCCACCGTGAAAGAGCGTATTCAGAAGCTGCTGGCAGAGCGTTATGACCATAAGTTTCTCAATGAAGATACGCCACCATTCAATGATATTCTTCCGACCCCGGAAAATATCGCGAAGACGCTGCTATCTGACGCAACAGAACTGTTCGATGACGAAGCGGCCTCGCCGGTGGCGTGTCGAGTGATGGAGGACCCGGACAGCGGAGCTGTCGCTTACGATGATGGTCGTGTTGAGCGCGAGCTATGGCTTGGTTTCTCGGCGGCCCGCCGCACTTGCTCGCCGCACCTGAGCGACAAGGAAAACTCGTCGCTGTTTGGAATCGCTGGTTCGAAATCCGGGCATGGACATCATTATCGTTTGAGAATAGTCCTGAGCGGGGAAGCCGACGAAAGGACAGGAATGATAGTGCCCGATGGAGAGTGCGCAAGGATTCTGGCGGATCTGCACGCTGAGTTCGATCATCGCTTTCTTAACTCTGACATAGCTGAGTTTCGCTCTCTTCCGGTTACCACCGAGATGCTTGCCGGTGTGCTTTGGAGACGGCTGAAGAAGAACCTCCCACTTAGCCGACTCTGTCTGTTTGAAAACGACGAGTTCTTTGTCGAATGTTCATCGCGGGACAACATGTACATGGGACTGCGCGGCAGTTTTCATGCTGCCCACAGGCTCTGGAATGATCGCATGTCGGACGAGGAGAACGCTCGGATATATGGTAAATGCGGAAGCTCGGCCGGGCACGGCCACCGTTATGAAACAGAGCTTACTATAACTGACGGTCTCGATCAACGAAGCGGAACCTTGTTCCCATTGGATCGCCTGTACCGAATTCGCGATGAGGCGGTCGCTCTGTGGGACCACAAACATCTGGACAAGGAGACCGACGACTTTTCGGACCTGTTATCGACAGGTGAACATATTGTTGGTCGATTGTGGTCGCACTATGAGGATAAGCTAAACAAGCGCCTGAGCCGTGTACGGCTATGGGAAACGCCCAACAATCGGTTTACGCTTCGGCGTAATCGGCCGTAGCATCTGGTGTCCGGAAAGGAAAGGGACTGTGATGAAGCAAATACTCGTAACGGGTGCAAGCAGGGGAATCGGACGAGCTGTTGCCGTGCGTCTGTCAGCCCCGGGACGAACGATCTGGCTGCACGGGCGTGATCGAGACGCTCTGGAGGAAACGTGCAAAGTCGTTGTTGAGGCCGGGGGAAAACCTATTGTAATCCTTGCCGATCTTGCCGACGATGAACAGCTATCTCAAATGATTGATCGGCTTAGCGCGCAGCAGTTCGATCTGGTTGTCAATAATGCCGGTCTGGCCCATGTAGAAAACCTGAACGATATCAGCTTGGAACACTGGCAGCAATCGTTCGCAGTAAATGTCACGGCCCCTTTCCGGTTGATTCAAAAAGTGACACCCTCAATGCCGCCCGGTTCGGCCGTTGTGAGTATACTATCGAGTGCCGCCAAAACCGGATTCCCCGGATGGAGCAGTTACTGCATGAGTAAATTTGCGCTGGAGGGATTTACACGCTCAGTTAGAGAAGAACTTCGTCTGAACGGGATTCGGGTTATCAATGTCTACCCGGGAGCGACTGATACCGATATCTGGAACGACATTGCGGGCTCATGGCCACGTGAGAAAATGATGCCCGCTTCCGAGGTAGCTGAAGCGGTCGCCTATGCTGTGGAGAGGCCGGGCGATGTTTTGATTGAGTCGATTGATCTAGGCGGGCTCGGTGGCAACTTGTGATCTGCTTATCTGGGGATGCGATCAATCTTAACTGCCACAATAAAGTCATTGATCGACAGGCCGCCGATGGCGTGGGTGAAGAGTGAAACTACTACCTTGTTCCAACTGTGCAGGAAGAGATTGGGATGATGCCCTTCCTCTTCGGCTATGGCGCCTGCGGCATTTACAAACGCAAGCGCATTACCAAAGTTATCAAACACAAACTCGCGTTCGATCATCTTGTCATCAACAGTAGACCAATCAGGGATATGTTCAAGATATTGCGAAAACCCCACCCGGTCTAAGGGGTCTACTCCACCCTCACACGGTTCACACTTCTTGCGTGCCAGATCAGTCATGCTATCCTCTCTACTATGCCGTGTCGTTGTCGATCAGCTTAATGCCG
>JBHHVC010000100.1:0-9567 GCA_046754125.1 Candidatus Zixiibacteriota bacterium | reverse complement strand
AGGGTTGGTGTGGGGTACAGTGTAGTTGTGACTCCAACAGAATACCTATCGGGTTAGAGGACGTAGATGCATATCAACTGTGGAGTTGTTGGTATAATTGACTACAATATCATAAAGGGAGTGAGTATGAAAAACCGAATTGTCATGACAGTAAGTATCATCGCAATATCTGCAATTCTGGCCGCCTGTAGTGCCGTACCACCGAAAGGCAGCCTTGAAACAGGATTTACAGTGTGGGGATATGTAGGTAATTCTACAACCGAACCAGCTTCCGGTGTGATGGTACTTCTAATCGATGGTGCCACAGACAAACCGATTGCCAGTAAAAAGTCCAACTTCTTTGGAAAGTATACATTTTCTGCCCTCCAACCGGGGTATTACAAAGTGAAAGCAAGCGACAAAACTCTTGAGCTTGTTGTCACCGACCAGAACCAACGTCTTGACATCGATTTAAGCGCCGCTGACGGAACTATGAACTACGCTGCAGAGGCGATGAAAAACATGACGGCACCGGGAAAACCGGGCGGAGACGCACAACTAGCACAGAAATTCACTGGTAAATGGTACAGCTTTTCGGGTGCCACCAGTATCTCAGGTGGTGGCGGGTCGGAGAGCCAGATGGCCTTTTGTCCCGACGGTTCCTACTACGATAGTTACGAATCAGGCTACTATGGTGGTTCCTTCGGCAGCGCGTCCCAAAGCGGGGCCAGCGGTTCCTGGTCAGTATCGGGAACAGTGCAGCAGGGGCAGATTTCCATTACCTATTCGAATGGATCAACGAGCGTCCTTGAGTACCAGCAGGCTGACGATCCCCAGTGCTATTACATAGACGGCCGAATGTATTGTTACAACGGTGCTTGCGACTGAGATGAGGCTGCCGCGCATAAGCTTTCAACTACGCGATTTAGCACAAAGAAACCGTTTACATCTTATGTGATCGGTCCCTGCTGTCCCGTTGTACAGGTGCAGCGACCGGCCTACGTCGGTACATCCCTTCTTGCACCCATATAGTCCAGCGACTATATTCGCTCGCAAATAACTCGGGAGTTTGTTTGTGAAATCCAGAACTGTCAAGGCAGCGCGAGGCTTGAAGCTCTCATGCAAGGGATGGCATCAGGAAGCCGCGCTGCGCATGCTCAACAATAATCTCGACTCCGAAGTCGCCGAAGACCCAAAAAACCTGATTGTCTACGGCGGGTCCGGCAAGGCCGCTCGAAACTGGGCGGCCTATGATGCCATTGTCAAGTCGCTGAAGAGTTTGTCCAACGATGAAACGTTGCTGGTACAGTCCGGTAAACCTGTAGGGATATTTCGCACGCACGATTACGCGCCGCGCGTGCTGATAGCCAATTCGCACCTTGTCCCGGCCTGGGCGACATGGGAGAAGTTTCGCGAACTCGACAAGCTTGGCCTTATCATGTATGGGCAAATGACCGCCGGTTCGTGGATTTACATAGGTACGCAGGGAATCATCCAGGGGACCTACGAAACCTTCGCCGCTGCTGCTGCAAAGCATTTCAAGGGCGATATGGCCGGACGCTGGATTCTTACCGGCGGTATGGGCGGCATGGGCGGCGCCCAGCCGTTGGCCGGGACGATGGCCGGAGCCACCATACTTGTTGTCGAAGTCGACGAGTCGCGGATAAATCGCCGTATCAAACAGGGATTCTGCGATGTCAAAGTAAAGCAACTGGACAAGGCGCTGCAACTGGTCAAGGAGCACACACAAAAGAAAGAACCAATTTCAATTGGCCTGGTCGGAAACTGTGCCGATATGTTTCCGGAGATTTTCCGTCGCGGCATGATCCCCGATATGGTCACCGACCAGACTTCGGCGCATGACGAATTGAACGGTTATATTCCGGAAGGGCTGACCGCTATCGAGGCCAATCGCCTGCGCAAAAGAGACCCCGAATCGTATATCGAGCGATCATACGACTCGATGGTCAAGCACTGTCACGCAATGATCAAGTTCCAGCAGGCAGGATCAGTCGTATTCGACTATGGTAATAACCTGCGCGGTCAGGCCGAAACTGGCGGTTTGAAAAATGCATTCGATTATCCCGGATTCGTGCCGGAGTATGTCCGTCCCTTGTTCTGCGAAGGGAAAGGGCCATTCCGCTGGGCGGCGTTATCCGGTGATCCAAAGGATATTTATGCCACCGACCAGATTGTTCTAGATATTTTCAAAAAAAACAAGATGCTTACAAACTGGATCAAACTGGCCGCCGAAAAGATACCATTTCAGGGTCTGCCTGCGCGCATATGCTGGCTGGGCTACGGCGAGCGGGCCGAATTCGGCGGAATCATTAACGACTACGTCAAGAAGGGAAAGCTCAGCGCCCCGATTGTCATTGGGCGCGATCATCTCGACTGCGGCAGCGTAGCCTCACCCCATAGGGAGACCGAGGCGATGCGGGACGGTTCCGACGCCATTGCCGACTGGCCGCTACTAAACGGACTGCTCAATGCGGTAAGCGGGGCAAGCTGGGTGTCGATCCATCACGGAGGAGGAGTTGGTATCGGCAATTCGATTCACGCCGGAATGGTCGTTGTGGCTGACGGCACCGATGAAGTGGCCAAACGTCTGGAGCGGGTACTCACCAACGATCCGGGCAGCGGCATCATGCGCCACGTCGACGCCGGCTATCCCGAAGCAAAAAAGAGTGCTAAGAAACACAAGATCAAGATTCCGATGAGCTAGCAACAGCCTGCCGCGACCCCCTGTATACCGGTTGACGCGGCCAGTGAGCTAGCTATATTTCACTATGCCTCCATCTAAAAAAGCAACGTTGCTGATCAAGAACATAGGTCAACTCATCACTATGGCTGGCGATGTGCCTCGACGCGGCGATAGCATGAAGGAACTCGGATTGATAAGCAATGCCGGGCTGGCTGCCGCAGGAGAGGAGCTACTCGTGGTTGGTGAGTCAGACGCAGTCGAGGGGCAGGTGGAGCCGGCTGAAGGGTGCACCGTTATAGATGCCGGCGGAGCAGTGGTCATGCCGGGACTGATTGACCCGCATACTCACCCTGTCTTTGCCAGGACTCGTGAGCATGAGTTTGAAATGCGCACTCTCGGCAAAGGGTATATGGAAATTGCCCAGGCCGGAGGGGGCATTCGCTCATCGGTCCGGGATCTTAGACAGACGGACAAGCAGGTCATTTTAGAAAAAACCCGAACGCGCCTCGATACATTGCTCTCCTACGGCGTCACTACAATTGAGGCAAAGTCCGGCTATGGTTTATCCACCGACTCCGAGATCAAGCAGCTGGAGATTATTCGTGATCTCAATACAATTCACCCAATCGACCTGGTCCCTACTTTTTTGGGTGCTCATGAGTTTCCGGACGAATATCAGGACAGGCGTGACGAGTATGTCAATCTGGTAATCGAGGAGATGATCCCTCTTGTTGTTCAAAACGGTCTGGCCGAGTTTTCCGATGTATTTTGCGAGGATGGCGTTTTCACCGTTGAACAGTCGCGGAAGATTCAGACTGCGGCGCAAAAAGCCGGTCTAAAACTGAAGTTTCACGCCGATGAACTCAAAAGCACTGGCGGCGCCGAACTGGCGGCTTCGCTGCGAGCTACTTCGGCGGATCATCTTGTGTACATATCGGACGCTGGAATCAACGCGCTGGCAAAGGCAGGTACAGTGGCAGTTCTGCTTCCCGGGACGACCTTCTCGCTGGCCGGAATGCTATACGCTCCGGCCCGCAAAATGATCGATGCGGGCGTTACCGTTGCCCTGTCGACCGACTGCAACCCCGGTTCGAGTTGCACTGAATCACTGCCGTTTATGATTTCGCTCGCGTCCTTGCAGCTTAAAATGACAGCGGCCGAAGCGATCTCGGCGGTGACTGTCAATGCCGCTTGTGCTATTAATCGAGGAGATTCGCTAGGCAGGCTCGAGGTTGGCTTGCCCGCCGACGTCACAATCTGGAAGATGGACGACTACCGCGAACTGCCGTATCATTACGCGGTCAACCTGATTTCAAAAGTCATTAAGGCCGGGAAACTGGCTGTCGAGTTGTAGCCTATGGAACGGCTGCTTTGTTAAGGGGTTAAAGAAATAATGGGCAGACAGATAGCGGTTTTGATTACAGTCGCAATGATATGCGGGTGTACGGTCTATACCTTCAATCCGGGTGGGAAGTCGTCGATCCAGTCTGTTGCCATAGAGCGGTTTGAGAATAAGACCGCCGAATTCGGCCTGGCCGATCAGATGACAGATATTATCATCGATGCCTTTCTGACCGATGGTAATCTGAAAGTACTTTCGCGCGAAAGCGCTGATGCGGTGCTGGTCGGTTCTCTGGCCGCCTACAGCCGCAAGCCGTTTGAGTTTGATGAAAGCGATCAGGTACAGACATACTCGGTAACAATGACCTTCGACCTCTCTTTCAAAAAGCCGGACAGCGAGTCCGATATCTGGACCGAGAGGATGACACAGATCGGCTATTATGATGCCCAGACTGAAACCGAGGAAGACGGACAGGAAGAAGCCCTGGCCCTGTTGGTGGATGCAATAATTGACAAGACGACCAAGAGCTGGTAGGGCCGCATAGTGAATACCCGGAGGCTGATATACTGTTTGACTCGCCCCTACCACCCGACTATCATTAGCAAGACCGGACGTACCATGACTAGACGCTACTTTAATACAGCATTCAAATCATTTGGCGCGCTGACAATCTGTCTTGTCATGATCTCGGCGGCCCTCTCGGCCAAATCTATCAACAAGAATGCCGGGACAAGTTCATTTTCATTTCTCAAGATCAACATCGGTGCTCGTGCGGTTGCTATGGGAGGAGCCTTTACCGGGCTTGCCGATGACGAATCCGCGCTCTATTACAACCCCGCCGGCATCACTCGCTTCGAAGACAAACGTTTTATTCTTGGGTATCACAATTACTTCTTCGATATGCAGACAGGTGTGGTTGGATATATCAGGCCGATGAATGAGAAGTCGCACATGGCCGTGCACCTGACATACCTGAACTTTGGCGATTTTATAGAAACAGATCGCTTCGGAGTCCGGCAAGGTGAGTTTTCCGGTGGTGATCTGATGCTGGCCGCATCCTACGCCTACCGCCATAGCTACTCGCTGAGTTTTGGCGGAACGGCCAAGTTTCTTTATGAGAAGGTGCAGGACTTTTCCGCTACCGGCCTTGCCGTTGATCTGGGCGGGTTGTACACATATGATCGCGAGCGATACCGGCTCGGCTTGACTATTCAAAACCTCGGCCTTCAACTCTCTGCTCTGGGGGATGAAAAAGAAAAACTGCCACTGGCCGTTCGGGCTGGAGGGTCCGCGCGTCTGCGAGGGCTGCCAATGACACTAGCCGCCGATCTTATCCTGCCGGTCGACAACGATCCGGTCATTGCCTTTGGAGCCGAATACTACAACTTTCGTCCATTCTATGCCCGACTTGGATGGAACAGCTTTGGATCGAATTTCCGCACCGGAGTTTCAGACGACAGTTGGGCAGGAATGTCCGTGGGCGCAGGCTTTGACCTGAAGCGAATGCACCTGTCCTACGCATTCTCACCCGGGGCCGACCTCGGCGAAATCCATCGCATTACACTAACGGGAGGACTCTGATTCTATGGCTAGAAATAGATTCTTCGCGGTGTTGCTGGTCCTGATTGCAACTGTCGCCGGTTGCTCGTCATCAGGACCTGCCGACCCCAAACAGACCGTGATAGCCATGTTTGGCGCTATGGAAAAGGACGACATGGCCACCCTGGCCCATCTGCTCGACCTGACTGAGCTGATGAAGGACAAGGGAGAGGACTACGCGCTGCAAACAAATCAACCACGTGCCTTTGTCAACCCGCAACAGATTCTGGAAGATCTCACCGGGGATGGCCTGACCAAGAAGAGATGGTTCTCATATCAACGTGTCATCAATAAAACCGAAATGTATGGTGAGTCGGCCAGCGTTGAGGTGACCTTTGTTGACAAGGAAGCATCGCAAGGATTCATGACAAGGTTCGGCGTTCACATGGTCAATGGGAAATGGAAAATATACAGTTTCAAGACCATCGAGGGATAACCCACACCTGCAGTATTCCTCTAATCCTGCTCGCATGCGTGCTTACAGTGTCGTGTACGAACAATAACAAGAATAAGGAACGGAACGACTCCGTTACCGGGCCTCTGCCGGAAATCAGCGTCCAGCAACTGTATGCTAAACACCAAAACGGCGTGAGCTTTTATCTACTGGATGTACGATCCGAGGGGGAGTTTGAGTCCGGGCATTTATCATTTACGGACGCTCTAATCCCCTACGATCAGCTCGACTCTCGTCTGGGGGAAATCCCTCAGGATAAAGCCGCATTGATTTATTGTCTATGTCGCTCAGGCAGGCGGAGCAAGATTGCGACTGAGTATTTGCGTTCGGTCGGACTCTCGAATGTGTTCAATGTCAAGGGTGGAATAGTGGCATGGTCGGCTGCGGGCTATCCGATTGATAATGGCAAACTACGACCCTGATTCCCCTTTTTGGCCAAAGATAAAAGAAGTTTACCAGCGACCCAACTAGGGACAGAGGGGGGAATCCCTATCTGAGCAGACACCGATAAACTTCTTGCACCGTAATAGTAGTAAAATCTGCCTTAGATGTCAATCTCTTTCGCGCCTGGCTTCATCTTCAGCTGAATTAACTGGACCCACCCCATCTTTGATGTCCAACCTGCTGTACATTGTTGTGCGGTGTAATATTTTGTACGACAATAGGTTATTTGACTCGCCAGCAAAAACCTAATCCCCTCGCCAGATAGGAAGCCAGGCTGTGGATAGTGCTAAGTGTTACTTCATACGGAGCGGCAGTACAGCATGGGACAGCCAAAGAGACTACCTTCCAGTTTCTCCTCTTTTCAATCTACTCCCATTACTCAAAATCGCCTCGAAGTACGTCTATTGGGCGTGCGGGCGTTTTTTGGGGTTGTGCTATCGGCCGGAAAAACGTATGTTTCTAATCACGGTTTTTGAGAAGGAGATGACAGGAATGCGAAGGTTTTCGGGTGGTATATTATCGACGGTTTTGGTGGCCCTGGCGCTGGGATGTGCCAGCGATATAGTTCTGGAGGATCCACCAAATATCAAGGGCATATATGAGGGCAAGTATTCGGTGCTGGATAAATCCGGGGGCGGAGGCGGTGTGCTCCGTGAGCAGAACGTCATCTGGACTTTTGAGGATCTCTTCTACCGTATGCATGCTGATCCCGTGAAGCCTACCGGTGAGTGCTTTTGCTTTGTCTTTGGCAGCTATGATCTGGATGTAGGTCTTCGGTTGCTGCAAGATGGATCTCAGCCGGATGATGACGAGCCTGCTTGCCAGACATGTCAACCAGAAGACGACCCGGTGGGTGTGTTTACTATCATCAAGAATGACCCGCCACTTTTCATAGCGCGCAAGATTGACGGTGATAGAACCTTCGAAATCAATCTTGTAAAGACCACTCAGTAGATAGTTGTCAGACAGGACAGCTGCAGGTTTGTGTTTTTTTACAACTGAATTGTAGTTGCGCTGCGACTCTTCCGAGCGACTGGTTGTCGAGTCTACATGTGATATAGAATCGATCGTGTGCTTTGCTTTGGCGGACCTGATTTGTTCCGTCCATATGGGACCAGTGGTAGCTCTTACTCCCATTAAGTCAATGTAACGCCAAGTTAGGATCGCTCTCAGCTCCCCCTTTTTTGTTTCCCCGCTATCGTTGGTGGCATATTTTGAGCCATGTCGGATTCGCACTCGTTATTCAACATAACTCTCCATTATCTGGCTCCGGTCGGGGCTGTCATCCTGCTTGGACTGCTGGGAGGCAAAGCCGCAAAGTGGGTTCATTTACCGAAAGTTAGCGGCTATCTGATAGCGGGAGTCATGATCGGTCCGTCCCTTCTTGGTTTGCTCACCGAAGAAGTTGTGTCAAGCCTGTCTCTGATCAACGACATCGCCCTTGGACTAATCATGTTCTCAATGGGTGGTCTGTTTGAGGTCCACCACATTCGATCAGTAGGGAAGAAAATACTCTGGCTGGTACTGGCGCAGGCAGTGGGAGTGGTGCTGTTCACCACTGTCGCTGTGCATCTGGCGGGCATAGACCTTTACCCGGCCCTGTTGCTGGGCACTATAGGTATTGCCACCGCTCCTGCGGCAACAGTTCTGGTCATTCGAGAATACAACGCAAAAGGAGAGTTTACCGACACGCTGATGACAGTAGTGGCTGCGTCGAATATCATCGGCATTCTTGCTTTCGAGTGGGTTCTGGCAATGGGGGAGATATCTCAGGGAACTCACTTTCTGTACGCGCTTGCCTCCCCTGTGTACGAAATTGGCGGCTCACTGGTGATTGGCCTGGCCGTAGGATATGTCATTTCCAAATGGGAGCAGTATGTTGAAGACCAGGCGGAATTGGTGATGATCATAGTTGCAGGTATTATACTTGTCACTGGTCTTGCCGAGACGCTGAACCTGCAACCGCTCATCGGCACGCTCATTATGGGTGCAGTGACGACCAACCTGTCCCTGATGCACCGGCTGGTGTACGTGGAGCTTCGCCAGATTGAGCAGCCTTTGTATATCGCCTTTTTTGTTCTTGCCGGGGCATCGTTGCACTTGGACCTGCTGCCGTCGATTGGATGGGCCGGAATTGCATACCTGTTTGCTCGAGTGGCCGGCAAAGTTGTTTTTGTTTACGTCATCGCCCGATACAAGCATCTCTCAAGCGGAATTCGCAAGTATCTCGGCTGGGGAATGTTAGTTCAGGCAGGTGTAGCGATTGGGCTGGTCGACGTGCTCGGCGAGACTCGACCCGATCTGGCCGCTGTTATTACGCCGATCATACTGGCCACTGTGCTTATCTACGAAACTGTCGGTCCGCCGATAATAGAGTTTATTCTCTACCGTGTCGGGGAGATAAGAACAGATCAAAACTAGACCGAATTCAAGTCAAGACAGACTAGAGCTTCACTCAGATTGAAAAAGCAGTCAAGAGAGAAGATTCAATTCCTGGTTTTGCGGCCGAGTTCGTCCAGCAGATTTCGGAGCGATTTGGCTCCGGCTGCATCGGGATACGATGCCATTTCGAGAGGGATCATCTGCTCCACCGTCGTCCCATACGAGTCCTGCATTTCGTCCTGAATCAGATCAGCCAGCCGCCTGGCCACAATTTCTGCCCCTTGTCGGGATGTTTCCGGAAAAAGCAGCCCCAATTGCTTATTGCTCATGACGGACAGGATATCGATCTCCCGGACATTGGTCTGGACCAGCTCAAGGATGCGAGCCATCGCCTTGTCAGCTTGGGTTCCCGCAGATGATTCAATTTGTTCGAGGTCAAACACGAGGACCGACATAAATATGCGGTACCGCTCAGCCCGTCGTAATTCCCGGTTGACTTCTCCCAGGAAACCCATACCGGGCTGCTGTTCAAGTATCTGTCTATCGGTCATTTGAAGTCCTACACAGCGTTCACATGTAACACGGTCGCTCAATAGTTGAACAGAGCAACTTCTGTTCCAGATTGTTGGCCTCAATGGAGTAAGGGTGGCTGCGGCATCTGCA
>JBHHVC010000099.1:0-9690 GCA_046754125.1 Candidatus Zixiibacteriota bacterium | reverse complement strand
AAAAATGGTCGGAGCGAGCCGATTTGAACGGCCGACCTCTCGCACCCCAAGCGAGTGCGCTAACCAGGCTGCGCCACGCTCCGACCCGAGCCCCTTTTTAAGAGCCATCAATGTATCCAAATCAGCACAAAGCTCAAGAGAAAAATGCGAGCAGGTCTTCGACCTCTTTGCGCATCTGCCCGATAAGTGTCTTGATCCTTGCCGTTTCGGCTACTGTCCTTTTGGCCTCCGAGGGACGTTTCATCATCAGTTTGTTGCGAGTCCCGGCGATTGTCAGCTTTTCATTTTTGCGCAAGAAGTTGATACGGTTTATTGTATCGATATCCTTCTGCGTATATGTCCGGTTTCCACCCCTGTTTTTGCGAGGCCTCAATACGTTGAACTCTTTCTCCCAATACCGCAGGACATACGGCTCAAGACCGGTAATGCGAGACACTTCGCTAATCGAATAGTATAGCTTTTCAGTTGAGCTGCTTTTGGTCATTAGTTCCTCCGTCTATTGCCTAACGCCATACTTCGGCCTTGAGCTTTCGCTCCATCAGTTGACTCAGTGCTTCGGCTGGCTGTTTATTCTCGAACAGTACTTTGTGAACCTCATTCGCGATCGGCATCTCGACATTATGAACACGTGCCATATCGCAGGCCGACCGAGTGGTCTGAACTCCTTCGGCGACCATCGTCATATCTGCAAGTATTTCATTTAGGTTTCGTCCGCGACCAATCTGCTCGCCAACGAACCGATTGCGACTGTGTCTTGATATGCATGTAGTTACCAAATCACCAAGACCGGACAGCCCCCCAAATGTGTCGGCGCGGGCACCTGCGGCCAGCCCCAGCCGAGTTATCTCGGCCAAACCTCTGGTAAGCAGGGCACCACGCGTGTTGTCGCCCATACCAAGTCCGTCAATAATGCCGGATGCAATTGCTATCACGTTCTTGAGAGACCCGCCCAACTCAACCCCCACGATGTCATCGCTCTGATAAACGCGAAAGACTCTTGTACTGAACGTCTCCTGCACTTGCCTTACCAGCATCTCTGAACTACCTGCCGCAACGACAGCCGTTGGCATATCACGAACTACTTCCTCGGCATGGGAAGGCCCCGACAGTGTAACAATGCGATCGCCGGGTAAGGCGAGTTCTTCGGCAATTACTTCCGACATCCGCAGCAATGTCCGAGTTTCGACGCCTTTGGCCAGGTTGACTATTCCGGCCTCACCAACGGTTCCTTTGCTCAGCCACTTAAGGGCGGAACGTACCGTTTGAGACGGCAGAGCAATGACAACAAGAGAAGCAATAGTGATCGCCTCATCGATGTCATTGGTGACAGTGATCGAGTCGGGCAATAAAACACCCGGTAGTTTGTCCTCGCGACGCCGCGTTTCGGCCAATGCGCAGGCATCGTCACGGTCGAACTCCCATACGGAAACTCGATGACCCGACCGGTTGAGCATACTAGCCAGAGCCAGTCCCCACGACCCGGCACCGAGTATGGCTACTTTGTCAGGCATGGGAACCCTCCCCTGAACGTGACGAAGAGATGCTAAACCGGTTTTCGGTCCCGGAAAGAAGACGCGAGATGTTCTGGCGGTGAGTAAAGACAATCGCCACCGTCAACAGCCATGAAAGATAGACAAAGATGATTGCAACACCATGACCCAACCAGAACCGTTCGACACTCAGCACAACCGAAAGAGCTACAACGCCAACAATAGAACCTAACGAGACATACTTAGTCCATGCCAAAACGATGCCGAATACCAGCACGGCCAAGAGGGTCTGGACCGGCAACAAGGCCAGCATGACCCCGAGACCTGTGTTAACCCCTTTGCCGCCACGAAATCGAGTGTAAATCGGAAAGACATGCCCAAGAACAGCCGCACACGCACACAGGACAAAAACAATATCGGCTGCTACCAATGGCTGAGGCTGAATTGACAAGTACAACCGGGACAACATGACAGCAATCGCCCCTTTAGCTATATCTCCTAAGAACACCCAGCCTGCTGCCTTCGCTCCTGCCACACGCCACACGTTGGTCGCGCCGATATTTCCGGAACCGTGCGCCCTGATATCCGCCACACCGTACTGACGTGCGACGATCAGGCCGAACGGGATCCCCCCCAGAAGATAGGCAATCACAATGAGCAGAATGTTGATCATTTAACCTTCAGCATTTACGGCTAATTGCCCACACTATGGCGTCGTCGTGTCGATCACTGTCGAGTCACCTGCCTCTGTGGAGTCGTCAGCCGATGTCTGCCGACCAGCCGGGTAGGCGACATCTTCTAGTTCGGGGAAGTAATCGACCATCGCTTCAATCAACAATCCCACTTCGGCCGAGTCTATTATATCGTCCTGCGGGATCGATTGCAATGTCATGAAGAACCGCTGATATCGCTCGTCCATTTCTTCCTGTTCGCTCAGCATGATGACAAAGCGGTCACAGACTGCGTTGACATGGACTGAGTCCACACCGGGAATCGGCTCCTCGGCCAACTTGGTCTTTACTCCATTAATAACTGTCGTGGCGCCGAATACGGCCAGCTCGCCTCGCTTGACATAGCAGGTCACCATAGCGATGGACACCAACACTACGAGTGCGCCGACTATTATCAAACTAATCAGGCACCCTTTCGACATTCCCTTCTTTTGTTCGACTACTTCTGTCACGATCCCTCCTGACCCGTTCCATCGTCTACCGGAACGCGGCGCGATGATAAGATTTGGCATTGGCGGCAGCAGATTGCAGCGACCGTCTCATGCATTGGTTTATGCAATAGAATAAAAGATCACTTCATCTCTCGCAAGTATTTGCGACCATGATCTTGGGAAAAGAAAAGGGCGACCGGATCCCCGGGCGCCCTAAGAATAACTAATACGAAACCTGAGTCTACTCGGACTTGCTCTCGTCTTCGTCAGTCGACTCCGATGCCCCATCGGGTACATCGCTGGGGTTTTCGGCGGTCTCACTGCTAGCCGGGCTGTCACTGGCCGACTCGATTGTGTCCGGTGTCGGGGCCGGCTTAGCTGGTTCATCTGGCTCTGGCTGCTTGAGCCTGGCGGTCAGTTCCTCCGGCATGGCGGCGGCCATGGCAGTTTGATCGGAGCCGTCATGTTTGGCCAAGTACTGGTCATACTCACTGCGCTCACGATTCTTGAAGAAGGCGACCGCCGACAGCACGATCTTGTGCTGACTGGGATCAAACTCCAGAACTTGAAGAGAGACCTGCTCCCCTTCCTTAAAACGGCCGGTCGGATCTGTCATGTCTCTGGGTCCAAGTTGTGCTGTGGGAACAAACCCCTCGACCTCCCCATCGAGATCAACCACAACTCCGCGATCCATTACTTTGGCAATAGTGCCGAGACACTCGGTACCGACAGAGAACTTCTTCGCGATCTCCGGCCACGGGTCGTCGCCAAGCTGTTTGTATCCAAGTGAAATCCGGCGATTATCGTGGTCGACTTTCAGAATCTTGACGTCTACCGAATCTCCCTTTTTCATAACTTCGGACGGGTGCTGCACACGGCGTATCCATGACATGTCAGAAATATGCACCAAACCGTCAATTCCTTCTTCCAGTTCGACAAATGCGCCGAAGGCAGTGAGGTTGCGCACCTTGCCGGATACGACCTTGTTCATGGGGTATCTCTCATCAATGGTAGCCCACGGATCGGGCTCCATCTGCTTGATACCCAATGAAATCTTCTCGTTGTCCTTGTCCATCGAAAGGACCACTGCCTCGACCTTGTCGTTAGCGTTCATGATCTTGGATGGGTGCTTGATATGCTGGGTCCATGACATTTCGGAAATGTGAATCAACCCTTCCACGCCCTTCTCGAGTTCGACGAAGGCTCCGTAATCCGTGATAGAGACTACTCGCCCGGTGATCTTCTTTCCTACCGGGTATTTCTCTTCTATGTTGTCCCATGGATATGGGGTCAATTGCTTGAGGCCCAGCGAGATACGAGATGTCTTATCGTCAAAATCGAGAATCTTGATATCGATCTTCTCGCCCAGATTCACTAATTCGGAAGGATGGCGGATCCGTCCCCAGGACATGTCCGTAATGTGAAGGAGACCGTCTACGCCGCCAAGATCAATGAACACACCAAAATCGGTGACGTTCTTGACAATCCCCTGGCGAACTTGTCCGACCTCTATCTCGGCCAGCAGCTTGCTGCGCATACCCTCTCGTTGGTCCTCTAAGACCACGCGACGCGAGACGACGATATTGCGACGATTCTTATTCAGCTTGATGATCTTGATTTCCATCTCGGTATTTATCAATGCATCGAAATCAGGAACCTGGCGTAGCGCTACCTGAGAGCCGGGAAGGAACGCATCGACACCCATTATGTCTACCACCAGTCCGCCCTTGATACGCCTTGCCACTCGTCCGGCGATAGTTTCGCCGGCATCATGTACCTCGCGGATCTTGTCCCAGACCCGCATGAAGTCGGCCTTCTGTTTCGAGAGAATAAGCTGACCCTGTGAGTCCTCGATCTGCTCGAGGTAGACATCTATGGAATCCCCGACCGCAATATTCAGCGGCATCTGGAATTCGTTTATTGGGATGATACCTTCCGACTTGAAACCGACATCTACAATCACGTCATCGCGCGTTACACCCAGAACTTTCCCGGCGACAATCTCGCCCTCTTTGATGTCGCGGATCGTGGCATCGTACATTTCGACCATCGCTAGATACTCGTCAGCTTCATAAACGACACCGGCAACATCGGTGATACGCATAGCCTGAATTTCCGGAACAGTCACCTTTGCAGGCATTGCTGATCGCTGCTGCGCCTTCTTAAAGACTCGCGCACGTCGAGCGGTAACGACCTTTTCGACTTTCACTTTTTCGGTCGTGGTCTTCGCGACCTGTACAACCGTCTCGACCTTGGTGATTTTGGTCTTGACCCGTTTGGACTTGCTGGCCGCAGATGCCTTGCGTTTCGATTGCTTTACAGGCACATTGACGACCGTTTTTGTTTTGGCTTCAGCCATAAAATTACTAGAACCTCCTTAAACTACTTCCGAAAGCTTTTGATTTTTCCAAAACTGGAAAGCCTCCGAATCACTGCAGGGGACAAAAAATGCACCGGAGCAGTAGGGCGACTATATAAGCAATTCCCTCGATATTCCAAGCATTTTCTGCCCGCAGCAGATATCAGTCTCTTTCGGACTAAACAGCCGGTTCCTTAAGCCTCGGCATCTCGTCCCGAAGCTTGCGAATGCGACTCATAACTTCCTCGGCAATAGCCAGATACCCTGACTTATCGGCCGGCACGGAACCGATCCAGCCCGGGGCAATCGGCGGGCCGAAACTGATTGACAGCCGCTGTCGCCGCCGCAAGCAGTCAAGGAGGCGGTTGGAACCACTGATGAAGCCGGGAACTACCGGACATGGGTGGCGCCGAGCGATCATACCGATACCTGCCTTGGCAGGAAGGAAATCGTCTGTCTTGGATCGGGTCCCTTCCGGAAAGATAACCAATCCCAGTTCCTTTTCGAGAGCATCGGTGCAAAGCTCCAAGGCGTGACGGTCAATGGTTCCACGCCGGATTGGCAGCGCATTGACTCGCCGAAATACAGCGCCAAGCAACCAATTAGAAAACAACTCCTTCTTGGCCATGAAACATACTTCGCGAGGTAGGAATGACCCGGCCAAAGGAGGATCGAAGTGAGAGATATGATTGGTGGCCAGAATGAACGGGCCGGCCGCAGGAATATATTCCAGACCGACTACTTTTATTCCAAGAAACCTGGCAGTCACATTAGTCAGGACGTAGACGGTGTAGTATAGCAGCTTCATACTCGTGAGGAGAGAGAACGAATCAGCTTGACAATCCGGTCGATTTGCTCCTCGATCGTTACATGCGAGGTGTCGACAACGACGGCGTCCGGAGCTCTCTTGAGCGGCGAGTGCTTCCGGCCGGAGTCATGCTTGTCGCGCCTGATGATCTCTGCCTCCTGCTCCTCAACTGTTGTGCTCACCCCTATCCGTGCGAGGTCCAGCAACCGCCGCTCGGCTCTAAGGCGAACCGATGCCTCAAGATATACTTTGATGTCTGCCTGTGGAAAAACGACTGTTGTCGTATCGCGCCCCTCGGCGACAATCGAGCCTTTATTGCCCATAGCACGCTGCTTGGATACCATCGCCTTGCGCACCTCTTTGTGAGCTGAAACTTCGGAGACATGACTGTTCACGTCAGGCATGCGAATCTGCTCGGTTATGTCCACCCCGTTAAGGAATACTCGATTGACGCCATCCCTCATCTCAAATTCGATAGGCAGCCCGGCCGCTACTGCGGCAAGACGCGGACCATCGGACGGAGCTATGTCGTTTTCAAGCGCAAAGTAAGTGATAGCCCGATACATGGCTCCGGTGTCGAGGTACCGATAGCCCAGACGTTCGGCCAACATCCGCGCTGTAGTCGACTTGCCGGACCCGGCCGGACCATCAATCGCGATTATCATGCCCTTGAGTCGTGACAGGTTTAGTGGAATCTGACTCATCTATCCCAAACTAACCGGCTCCACGCCATATTGCAATCGGAAAGTGGCAAGGATTTACGTGACGAGTTTCACAACGGGTCGAGGGGGTGTGCAGCGACAAAAGGCTGCCCCAATCTCATTCTCAGAAAATGTGTGTGAACTCTCAGTTCTGAGCGCGCCTGGAACGCTTCTTCCGACGGGAGCCTTGACCAACAGATCGCTTTTTGACAAACCGCTTCTTCTTAAACCGTGACCAGAAAGCGTCTTCATTGGTGGATTCATTTAGGCGGATTTCAGCAGGTTGTATGTTCTGGGGTCCAGTGGCTTTCCGTACTGAATCCTGTAGATTCGAATCCTTTCTCTTGAAGTTTTTCTGTTTTGATCCGGTCCGCTTGGTGGAGAATCTCCTAGAATCACCAGTTCTGATGTTTTGGCGTCTTGATGAGCGGCCCTTTGATGGTTTTCGTGCCGATGGCATTTCATATCTTAAAGGTTCGCCTCGAGAACTCGATTGATCGTCTTCTTTTGAAAGAAGTGTCTCGGAAGGCAGGGTCGGTAGAACCGAAATTGCCAATTCCGTCTTCATGAATCTTTCGATTTCTCGGATCGAGCCTTTTTGAGCGGAGGTAGCAAATGAAATGGCGTGGCCGGTCTTTCCTGCCCGACCGGTACGGCCGATACGATGGACATAATCTTCCGAGTTCGCAGGCATATCGTAGTTGACCACCAGTTCAATTCCTGAGACATCAATTCCGCGGGCGGCAATGTCAGTTGCTATGAGAATCTGATATCTTCCCCGCTTAAACCCTTCCAGCGCGTCGCGCCTTTGTCCCTGGCTTCGATTGGAGTGAATTTCGGCCGTAGCAAAACCCATGTTGTTCACTTTCGTCGTTAGTTTACGAGCCATCCATTTGGTTCTGGTAAAAACAAGTACCGGACCAGAATACTGCTTAAGTTGTACGGCCAACAGCCTGCTCTTGTCCTGGTTCTTAATGATGAACATTTCGTGACTGACTTCCGCCGGTGTTGCCCCGGAACGGTCAGTTTCGATGCGGGTCGGGCTTTCCATAAGTTTCTCAGCTATAGCTTCAATTGCTTTCGGCATGGTTGCTGAAAACAGCATCGTTTGACATTTGTCAGGAATCGACTTCATTATTTTCTTGATGGCCGGGACGAACCCCATATCGAGCATCCGGTCGGCTTCATCTAATACAATAACATTGATATTAGAAAGATCTACAGTTCTTCTTTCAATATGATCCATGAGTCGTCCGGGAGTGGCAATTATGATTCGAGGATTCTTTTTGAGAGCCTTTCGTTGGAGAGACATCGAGGCTCCCCCAATCACAATTGCCGAGCGAATATGCACTGAGCGACAAATGGCCTGAAGTGATTCGTCGACCTGAAGTGCCAACTCACGAGTCGGGACCAAGACAAGACCAGCCCCTCTTTTGGATTTCGACAGATGCTGCAACATGGGGATACCGAATGCCAGGGTTTTGCCGGAACCGGTCTGGGCTATCGCGATGATGTCATTTCCTTTAATACCGGCCGGTATCGCTTCCCCCTGAATTGGAGTCGGATTGGTAAAGTTGAGTCGATCGATTGCTTTCAATAGGTTTGGGGCTATGCCCAATTCGTTGAATCCGTTGCCAGATTGTTCAGACGTTTTATCGCGTCTTCTACTCTTGCTTTCTAAGGCAGAGTCATGTAATTGTTTATTTGAGTTCAAGTAATCTTCTCTGGTATTAGGGTGTAGTGTTTGGTGAGGGTAATAAGCCGTTTGAGAAATAAACTACAAGAATGACAATTGTCAACGAAAAACAAGCCGTTCCAATAACGGTGCCCAATCCTCCGAAGCACCCCCTGCCCTCGCAAAAGGATAGGAAGCCATTGACCATCTCCTGCCGTTGTGCAAGGAGTGAGCAGGCTAGCGGTGGAGTATAGCCCAACAACATGTCTGACCTACAATAGTTGCGGCGAATGCCGACAAAGTGGATAGCGTGCACTATTACGGTTCGTCTGTTTGCCGAACCGGATAGCTGCGCGAAGCAATTGGGGGACTCATGCAATGTCCTGAAAAGAGCGGGCTACCGGACAAGAGCAAGTTCAGAATACTCCTCGTGGATGTTGAGACGCCAGCATCGTGGTTGGCCAAAAGTGTTATCGAGGGTCTTGGTTACACCTGTTTCTACGCACAAGATGCTCCTGAAGCTCTGTCTCGGATTGAAAGTGACCAGATACACTTGGTTCTCTCGGATATTGACATGCCTGACCTGCCAGGCCTGATACTTGCCAACAAAGTTGCACAAGCGAATCCTGAGACCCTTCTTGCATTCATGTCAGGCCACCACCAATATCGCGCGCTTGTAGAAATAGTCGACCTCGAGCCGGTCGGCTTCATAGAAAAGCCGGTTGATCCGGATGAGTTGGAGAAACTGCTACAGCGCGGCCACACTTGTTTTCTTCAAGAAAAATATGAAAGGGAAACGCGCAGACAACTCGAAATTGGAGTCGCTGAAAAAACAAGGGAACTCGAATTCAGGACGAAAACGCTCGCAGCCGAACAAAAACTGATGCACGGCATTATTTCGAATGCCAATTTTGGGCTGGTGGCAGTGGATCCAAGCGGCGCCGTTCATCTGATGAACAAACTTGCAGCCAAGTTGCTCGGAATCAGCGACACCGACGCGGAGTATTTTCTCGGCAGACCGCTGCTGAAAATGCTGCCGGAATCGCTCAGGCCGACAATCAATGATCTCCTTATCCGGATACCGAACGAAGGCGCGACTGGCGACAAGGACGGTATCGAAAACCCGGACCAGCGAATCCTGCACATCATCTCATTCGGCTTATACAACAAAGGCACTGTTCATGCTGTAGTGCTGGTTATTCACGACGTCACTGGGGAAGCGACCTTGCTGAAACAGGTCGTACAAACTGCCAAGCTTGCATCTATTGGGGAACTGGCTGCCGGCGTAGCCCACGAGATAAATAACCCACTTGGATTCGTTATGAGCAACTGCAATTCGCTCACCAAGTACGTAGATGATATCTTCAGATATATCTCTGACCTGGAGGCTGCGAGGAATCTTGATCCCACCGCTGATGTAAACGACTCCTCACGAATATTGCTAGCCGACCTCAAGAAGGAATTCGATATTGATTACTTGAAGGAAGATGCCACC
>JBHHVC010000098.1:0-9747 GCA_046754125.1 Candidatus Zixiibacteriota bacterium | reverse complement strand
ATCCACACCCTACTACTCGGGCGCTCGCTTGTGGGATGACGGCATGATCGGATTTACCGACACCCGCCAGGCGCTGGCTCTTGCCATTAGTGCATCACTGAACGCTCCAATACCGGATCAGAAATTCGGCATATTTCGGATGTAACAATAAAACATGTTGACCATTGCTAAAACTCGAAGACAATATGTAGGTCAGGAGCCCGGTGCCCCACGCTCTTCGTGGGATTGTTCCATCCCGTTCGTGAGCGGCAGACAGTGTGCAGGTCAGGAGTCCTGCGCTCCTGACATCGTACATCATCGGGCACACTCTCTCAACACCGTCATTCCTGCGAAAGCAGGAATCCATCCTGTATACCCAGATTCACATGACATTCGTCTGATGGATCGCCGCGTCCTCGGCAATGACGAACATTGCGCCATAACTGACAAACAAGACTTACTCGGGTCGCTTCCCCGTGGTTCCGATAACTTCAATTGAAACAAGAACCCCAAATGGATACCGATAGATTCCACGAACAATCATGAACTACCAGACACTAAATACAGAAATCGTTGACCGAATTGCGCAAGTCACATTCTGCCGACCCAAAGTTCACAACGCATTCAATAGCGCTGTCATAGCCGAAATGTCCAATCTATTCCGGGACATCGACAAAGATGACAATGTCCGAGCGGTAGTGCTGACCGGTGAAGGCAAGTCATTTTGTGCCGGAGCCGACCTCAACTGGATGCGCGACGTTGTCAAGCAATCCTACAAAGAGAACCTCGCCGAATCGTTGGCTCTGGCCGAGATGTTTCACATTATGTACACTTGCCGCAAGCCAATCATAGGGCGAATCAACGGTGCCGCAATCGGCGGCGGAACCGGCTTTGTGGCGGTATGCGATATTGCAATCGCGGCCTCATCCGCCGTCTTTTCTTTCTCGGAAGTCAAGATAGGCGTGGTCCCGGCCTGCATCGGGCCATACGTGGTCAAGAAAATGGGGGAGGGGCGTGCTCGCGAACTGTTCATAACAGGCGAACGAATGAAAGCATCTCGCGCCCTCGAAGTTGGCTTGGTGAACCGTGTGGTCGATGACGAACGGCTTGATGCTGACGTCGACCGCATCATACACGCGCTCCTTTCCTCCGGGCCTGAAGCAATCTCCATGGCAAAACAGTTGGTGCGAGAAGTGCCGGAAATGAACGCAAAACAATTCAAGCCCTATACAGCAGAGATGATCGCTCGCCTTCGCATGTCCAATGAGGCGCAGGAGGGCATGGACGCATTCCTGAACAAGCGCAGACCAAAATGGGCCGCCGAGTAACGAGACTATCACGAGTGTTCTGTAAAATACTTGTAGCCAATCGTTCCGAAATCGCCGTGAGAGTGATAAATGCTTGTCGCACACTCAGAGTAGCGACTGTGGCCGTCTATTCCGATGCCGACACTAAAAGCAGGCACCGTTCGTTGGCCGATGAGAGCATACACATAGGGCCGTCGCAGCCGCGTGAATCGTATCTGAATATCGACCGTATCATAAAGGCTGCGAGAGAATCAGAAGCTGATGCCATTCATCCCGGGTACGGATTCCTCGCAGAGAATCCTCTCTTTGCGCAGCGATGTGCCGATGAGGGACTGACCTTTATTGGCCCCTCTCCGCAGGCGATCCGTCTGCTCGGAAACAAAGTGGAGTCCAGAATCAAAATGGCCGAGGCCGGAATCCCATTGATTCCGGGAATGAAAAGCTCATCCGGCGATCCGGCGTTTTTCTTAAGTGCAGCCAACGACGTCGGTTTTCCTGTGATCATCAAAGCCGCCGCCGGGGGTGGTGGCAAAGGGATGCGCGTTGTGCGCAAGCCTGCCGAACTAGCTGAAGCGATTGAATCTGCGCAGCGCGAAGCTATGAACGCTTTCAACGATGACACTATTTATCTTGAAAAGTACATAGTCAATCCCCGTCATATTGAGTTTCAGATACTTGCTGACAACAGTGGCAATGTCATTCATCTGTTCGAGCGCGAATGCTCGGTGCAACGTCGGCACCAGAAGATAATCGAAGAAACTCCATCTGCTGCCCTCGATGACAACTTGCGAAAACGGATGGGCGCCGACGCTATCAAAGTGGCGCGAGCGGCCAACTACACAAACGCCGGAACGGTAGAGTTCTTGCTCGATCAGTCCGGGAAGCACTATTTCCTTGAGATGAACACACGTATACAAGTGGAACATCCGGTGACCGAATTAGTGACCGGCACCGATCTCGTCGTCGAACAAATATGCATTGCGGCTGGACAGCCTTTGTCTGAACAGTGCAACAATCTTACTCAACGCGGCCATGCTATCGAGTGCCGTATCTACGCCGAGGATGGCGAAAACAACTTCCTGCCTTCAACCGGCACTCTCGTCTATTACAGTGAGCCGGTTGGTCCCGGCATTCGCGTCGATAGCGGCGTGCAACAGGGGACGGAAATCACTATCGACTACGATCCAATCATGGCCAAGTTGATTGTACACGCACCTACCCGGGAACATGCTATAACAAAGATGATCGCAGCACTAAATGACTACAAGATTCTTGGTGTGAGAACCTCAAGGAGATTCATGATCGATATTCTCAGACATCCTGAGTTTGTAGCCGGAAGAACATATACGGATTTCATCGATAAGAATATGAAAGACAGGCAGACTGTCTCCGACAACATGGTCAAGGTCGCCGTTGCAGTGGCCGCCGCAGATGCGGACAGCTCGACCAATTCAGTTTTGTCAACGTCAGCATCTCCAAACAGAAGCACAGCCTCGACTTGGGCAGCAGCCGGGTCGTGGGAAATTGGTGGCAGTATCGATGAGTAGCTACCAATTTATCGTTGGCGATTCTCCTCCTGTCGTTGCCAGTGTGGAACGCAAGGGGGGCACGCTGAACGTACAGGTAGATGATGCGACCTGCGAGTTGACACCGTTGAACAATAACCTGTACGCATGCGTTATCAATGGCAAGCGTCTGATAGTTGCTGTTGCCCGGTATAAGGACACATGGTATGTCGATATCGATTCGACGCTCCTCGAAGTGCGTGAGCCATCAGAGGACGGGTTTTCCTCCGAAGGCGGTGGCCACACCGCGGAGAAAGATAAGATATATGCACCTATGCCGGGCAAGATTGTCAAGATCAGTGTAGCAGTTGGCGACTCTGTCAAGCCCGGGCAAACATTGGTCGTTGTCGAGGCCATGAAGATGGAAAACCCTGTTCTGAGCAAAGCGTCCGGGCAAGTAAAGTCAGTTAACTTCGCGGCAGGAGATCAGGTCAATACAGAAAACCCGATAATCGAATTGGACTTGCAGGAATAACTAGCTAAGTACTGTAGTCCTGATCAGAAGCGCACCCCGACCGACACTGGCACAAGCCATGTCCCCCGCTTGACATTGACCGCAGCATCGGTACCGACTCGAATTCCTCTTGCGTATACAAACAGATTGAACCTCGGTGATACAGCATAGTCGAAACCTGCACCGAATCCAATGTAGGTGCGTGTCTGATCTTCACCCCTGAGAATGAACTCCCACCTGCCAGGGACATCGCCAGCGGTGTAGTTTACCGAAGCGATGCCGACTTCCGCCGTTGCGAACGGTTTGATCGGCACGAAAGGTATGTTGAGAAGGATCGGGGGGGAGTACCGTCCCTGCAAACCGAAAGTCCAGGCCGAAAAATCGTGTCCTCTACCGTTGACAGGAAGTGGTCCCCAGTTGAAACTGAGGTCATGTCGCTCAATCACGGCATAGATATCGAGGCCGTCATACACACCAGTCCCGATACCGGCGGCAAAGTGCGTGCCCGGATCGTAAAATGTATACAAGTAACTCTGACCCGGCCAACTGATTCCCCCCTGTACCAAGAACTTCACCGGCCTGTGCGAACCTGCAAGGGACGGGCCAGCCATCATCGCCACCACAAGAACAGCCACCGACACTTTTCGCAACATGTATCCTCCCTGCATCAACTATACCATTAAACTGACCCGCCAAAATGACGCAACTATCAGGAAAGATCAAGGTTCAAATCCCATCCCACGCAAGAAAAAGGCCAGCAACAAGCGCTGGCCTTACAAGAATTATCGTCGAAGAGTTGGCTATAAGAACTTCACTCCCAGACTCACCGGCACGAACTGTGTCGATTCGGTGTCGGTTGAGACACTTACATATCTCGCCTGCAGCCAGAGACTGAAGGCCGGGTTCGAAAACAGATCAAGACCTGCGCCAACGTTGAAATAGAACTTGGTCTGATCTGCCGGTACTGTAGTATTCAGTACTGAAGTCAGCAAGGTTGGGCCGGAAAACTGGCTCTGTTTGACATTTGCAAAGCCGCCGCCTCCCACAAAATACGGTTTGAGCGGAAAGGCCGGCACGGATGTCGAAAAGCGACCATCAAGGCCAAACATCCATATTTTCTTTGAACCATCACTTATACCCAGCACGCCGCTGGCCTCAGAGCTAAACTGGTGGAACTCAACCTTCGGTACCATCTGAAGAGTAGGGGCTACTTTCCAGCCGAGACCGATGCTGCCATGAAAACCGGTCTTGAAGGCATCGGTAAAAAAGCTACCGCCACTTGGCATGCTGAATGCACCGCCGGCATAAATGCTCACCGGGCTGGACGGTGTCTGTGCTACGACGCTCATCGTCAAGAACAGCACTGACAAAATGACCAACAGTTTCTTCATCACATCCTCCTTATGATTGTGAGTTAATGGCCGTGTTGGTCGAGTGATCGGCATAGATCATGTGAACTTTACCCCGCGAAGAGTAATTTCCCTCCCGGTCGCATCGCATTGGGCAGCCTCACCTCTACAAATAGGACCGGCTCAGTATCCGACCCTGCCACTTATCTGCCTGTCACACAATCGATTAGTAGGCTGGGATTTCTGTGGTCCCGATAGAGCTTTGTGGGAATCAGACGTCTCGTCTGCCCCTGAGATTGTTATCCAAGAATCGTGTCAGGCAGCAGACCAGAGGTCTGCCAGCCACGGAGTATTGCGTTTCAAGACGCTCAGCGTCAAGAAGAAGAATTGCGTAAGGCGTTTGCTATTCAATCGCTCTGTCCGGTGCCCCTCAGCTTGCTGTGGGTTGCCCGAAATTGTGAAATCGTTCACTTGATTTCCATATCCCCTTTAATTATATAGCCAATCTTGTAGCGAACATACAACGGAATCCTGTTGGAGAAGATCAGTTATGGCCGACAAAAACAGTGCCTATATCGTAGCCGCATGTCGAAGCGCCATAGGGGTTTTGCATGGCGGTTTGGGCGGAATTACCGCGCCTCAGTTGGGGACGCTGGCAATAAAAGAAGCAGTCGGGCGATCCGGCGTCGATGTCAATGATATTGACGAAGTCATTATGGGACAAGTCGTTCAAGGCGGGTCCGGGCAGGCGCCGGCTCGTCAGGCCGCAATTCACGCTGGCATACCCCCGCAGGCTGCCGCTATTACCATTAATAAAGTGTGCGGTTCTGGCCTTAAGGCTGTGATGCTGGCCGCCCAGTCGATTAAAGCTGGAGACCAGAATGTCGTAGTCGCTGGCGGTATGGAATCAATGTCGCAGACACCGCTGGTGTTGCGCGGCGCCAAGACCGGAATCCGGTTCGGCCATCAGAAGATGGATGACATAATGATCAGCGACGGACTATGGGACAGCTTCAACAACTTCCACATGGGCGTTGCAGCAGAACTAACCCGCAAGAAAGCGAATATCACACGCGAACGGCAGGACGAGTTCGCTTACAATTCCCACTGCAAGGCGCTCGCTGCGTGCGAAGCCGGCAAGTTTGACAATGAGATTTTTCCCATTGAGATTCCCCAACGCAAAGGCGATCCGATCGTTTTCAAAAAGGACGAAGGCCCACGACCGGGAATTTCGGTGGAAAAGCTGGCCAAACTGCGCCCGGCCTTTGAGAAGGACGGCACAGTTACCGCAGGTAACTCACCCGGTCTCAATGACGGTAGTTCGGCGACTATAGTCGTTTCTGAAAAGTACATGAAAGACAAAGGTCTTGCGCCGCTTGCCCGAATAGTCGACTACGCTGTAGCCGGAACGCCTCCGAAGGAGTTGTTTTTTGCGCCGATATATGGTGTTCAAAAGCTCATGCAGAAAATGAACGTCGATATTAGTCATTTCGATCTGATCGAAGCCAACGAGGCATTCTCAGCGCAGGCGCTTGCCGACGGCGATGGTCTTGGATGGGACTGGGATCGGGTCAACGTCAATGGCGGTGCAGTCGCTCTTGGTCACCCCATTGGGGCCTCAGGCGCCAGAATCCTGACAACGTTGATCTATGCCCTGAAAGATCGTAACCTGAAAACCGGTCTGGCCACCCTCTGCCTTGGCGGAGGCAATGCTGTCGCTTTGGCCATCGAAATAGTATGACCGACTACGGAGCATTCTGCCTTGACTATAGATGATATCAAAACGGTAAGCGTTGTCGGCTCCGGTACAATGGGCAACGGCATCGCGCAGGTGTTCTCTTCGTCAGGTTACAATGTCCACCTGATCGATATCGAGCAGGCCTTTCTCGATAAAGCTGTAGCGATGATCGGCAAGAGCCTTGATCGCCAGGTCCGCAAGGACAGAATAAGCGAAGAGGATAAGCTGGCTGCGCTCGCTCGCATCACACCCTCTACCGACCTTGGGGCAGCGACCGATTCTCAATTGGTTGTCGAAGCGGTAACAGAAAACATCGATGTCAAACTGAGTATCTTCAAGAAACTCGAAGACTGCTGCCCGCACGATACGATATTCGCGTCCAACACCTCGTCGCTACCGATCACCCAACTCGCCGCTGCGACCAATCGCCCGGCGCAGTTCATCGGGATGCACTTCATGAATCCGGTACCGATGATGAAGCTGATCGAGTTGATTCGCGGCATTGACACATCGGACGATACGTTCAATCTTATAAAGGGGCTGTCGACAAAGTTGGGGAAGACGCCCGTAGAGGTCAACGACTTCCCGGGTTTTATCGCCAACCGCATTCTCATGCCGATGATCAATGAGGCGATCTTCGCACACATGGAGGGGGTCGGCACTGTCCAAGCGATCGACGAAGTAATGAAGTTGGGTATGTCTCACCCTATGGGGCCTTTGACTCTTGCCGATTTTATTGGTCTCGATGTCTGCCTGGCAATTCTTGAAGTTATGCATGACGGGCTCGGCGATCCAAAGTATCGTCCATGTCCATTGCTAAAAAAGATGGTCCAGGCAGGACGCCTCGGTCGCAAGAGCGGTCGTGGGTTCTATGTATACGATTCCTAAGGAGCGCATCGATGGATTTCAGACTGAGCGAAGATGACCTCGACCTCAAGAAGATGGCCCGCGATTTTGCCGACAAGCGACTATACCCTCATGCGATGGAAATGGATGAGGCGGAAGCCTTCCCACCCGATCTGATCCCGGAGACCGGCGAACTTGGCTACTTTGGTTGCACTGTTCCTGAGAAGTACGATGGGCTTGGACTGACGACGACCAGCTTTATGGGCATGGTCGAAGAATTCAGTGCGGCCTGTGCCGGGTTCGGTATTATGCTGTCGGTCCACAATTCGCTGACCTGCGAGATCATTCACAAGTTCGGCTCTGAGGAACTCAAGCAGAAGTATCTGCCGGATATGGCCAGCGGCAAGAGAATAGGCGCCTATTGCATCACCGAGCCGAACGCCGGCACCGATGTTGCATCCCTTGCCACAACAGCCATCGACAAGGGTGATCACTTCTTAGTAAACGGCACTAAGTCGTTTGTGACGTCGGCAGGATATGCCGGTCTGTTCATCGTCTTCGCCAAGACCGATCCAAGTGTAGGCCGTCAGGGGATAAGCTGCTTCGTAATCGAGCCTGATTCCGTTGGAATACAGCTTGGGCAGCCCGAGAAAAAGTGTGGCATAAAAGTATCAGATACTCGAGAGATCAGTTTTTCTGATGTGACAGTTCCCAAAGAGAATATGCTCGGACTCGAGCGGGATGGGTTTCGTATGGCTGTCACTATCCTCAATTCCGGGCGGATTGGCGTATCGTTTCAAGCAATCGGGATTGCCCGTGCCGCGCTGGATGAGGCCATAAGTTACTCCAAAGAACGAAAGCAGTTCGGGCAGCCAATTTGTGACTTTCAGGCGATACAGTTCAAGCTCGCAGAAATGGCAACCAGGATTGACGCTGCCCGGATGATGGGTTATCGCGCGGCGCAGTTGAAGGACGAAGATAAGCCGTGTCATCGAGAATCATCCATGTCCAAGCTTTTTGCTACAAGCACCGCTAACTATGTCTGCAATGAGGCCGTGCAGATTCACGGCGGATATGGATACATCAAAGAGTATCCCGTCGAACGCTATTTTCGTGATGCACGGGTAACCGAATTGTATGAGGGCACGTCTGAGGCTCAGCGGATGGTAATATCCAAAGATCTTCTGAAGGAGTAAGGAGTGCTTCAGAAAGAACATCACCAGTTTCGCGAGAAAATGCGGGCATTCGCCCTTGAGCGAATTGAACCGATGGCCGCAACACTCGACCTAGAACAGAGATTCCTGACCGATCACATAAAACCTATGGCCGACATTGGGCTGCTGAGTATGCTCATCGATGAAAAGTACGGTGGTCAGCCCGTCGATACCACCTGCTACTCGATCGCCGTTGAAGAAATGTCGCGCGTTTGTGGTTCGACCGGTATCACCGTTGCCGCCCATAATTCACTGGGATGCTTTCCGATCATCAAGTTCGGCTCGGATAAGCAACGACAAAAGTATCTGCCGCGTGCAGCTAAAGGTGAACTGCTCGCTTTTGGCTTGAGTGAACCGAACGCCGGATCGGATGCCGGTGGTTCTCTGACTATTGCGAGACGTGAAGGCAACGATTGGATTGTCAACGGAAGCAAGTGCTGGATAACATCGGCGACCACAGCATTCGCAACGGTGGCTGTGGCCAAAACCAGCGACGACCCCGCCGACAAGTTGATCACATCGTTTATCTTCGAAATGGATGTCCCCGGATACTCTGTCGGCAAGAAAGAGAACAAACTCGGGCTTCGCGGTTCCGATACGGCCTTCCTGCATTTCGACGACATGCGTGTGCCAGACGAAAACCGCTTGGGAGCCGTCGGCGAGGGGTTTAAGCAGATGCTGATCACGCTTGATGGCGGCCGTATCTCCATCGCCGCCATGGCCCTCGGTCTGGCTCAGGGTGCGCTCGATTGTGCCCTCAAATATGCCGCTGATCGAAAGCAATTCGGCAAGCCTATCGCATACAACCAGATGATACAAAAAAAACTTGCCGATATGGCTACCGAGATTGAAGCGGCCCGACTGATGATCTACGATTGTTCACAGCGCAAAGATGCCGGCGAGAGCATCACCCGCCGGTCGGCTATGTGCAAGGTGTATGCATCAGAAGTTGGCCGGCATTGTGCCGAGTGGGCGCTCGATATCCTTGGTGGCATCGGCTACCTGACCGGCCCGCATCCGGCAGAACGAATCTGGCGCGATGTCAAGCTATGCGAGATCGGCGAGGGGACGTCAGAGGTGCAGCGAATGGTCATTGCCCGTGAACTCCTCAAAGAACTCAAAGCCGGAAAGTCTACCCTCTGACCTGACCATCCTGTCCGAAAGCCCGGTGCACCCCCATTCATGGTGGGCTTGTTTGGTATTTTGTGGCTGGCAGACCTCCGGTCTGCTGCATTATCCGAGTCTCCTGTGCCCCACCATCTTTGGTGTGCGAAAGCGTAATTACCGGCCAATTC
>JBHHVC010000097.1:0-9781 GCA_046754125.1 Candidatus Zixiibacteriota bacterium | reverse complement strand
GAGTCTTCGACATCTTGTTACCGTCAATAGTGAAAAAGCCGTGCAGGAAAATCGTGTCCGGCAGCTTCACTCCGGCCGCCATCAGCATGGCCGGCCAGAAAAGGCAATGGAACTTCAAGATATCCTTGGCCATCAGGTGCACGACCTCGCCGTTGTTCCACCATTTGTCAAACAACTCCTCATTGTCGGCATAGCCGATAGCTGAAATATAATTGGTCAGGGCATCGACCCAGACGTATGCCCGCTGGCTCTTATCAAATGAAAGTGGAATCCCCCAGGCAACCCTTTCGCGCGAGAGCGAAAAATCGGGAAGGTCCTGATCAATCAGCCCAATTACCTCACGCCTGCGCTCATCGGGCAGTATCTGCAACTCGCCCTCTGTGATGCGCCGCTTAATCTCATCAACAAAAGAACGAAGTCGAAAGAAGTAGTTCTTTTCCTTGAGTTTGACCGGTTCGGTGCCATGATCCGGACATACGCCGTCCACCAGTTCCTTTTCTGTGATGAACTTCTCGCACCCGTTGCAGTAGAGACCCTCATAATAGTCAGTGTAGACCACCTCCTGCCCATCGGGTGTTTTGGCCTTTCGCATGGCATCCAGAATCTTCCATACCGCTTTCTTGTGGCGATCCGATGTTGTACGAATGTAGTCATCATAGTCAATTGACAGATTCTTCCACCGTGCAACGAACTGCTTAACAATCTCCTCAAGGAATTCAATTTCGGACTTACCCGCCTGCGCGGCAGCCTCGGCTATTTTTGTGCCGTGCTCATCTGTCCCAGTTAGCAAGAACACTTCTCTGCCTGCAAGACGGTGGAATCGTGCAATCGCATCGGCAGCGATGGACGTGTAGGCTTGCCCAATGTGAGGGGCTGCGTTGGCGTAGTAGACTGGCGTAGTGATATAGAATGGCTTACTCAAAACTCAACTCCTGAGTCTTAGTTCTAGGTCTCGGTTTCGTCCAGTTTGCGCAACTCTTCTCGATCCGTGTCTTCTGATGTGTCGCTCGCATCATCGGCGGCGCTCTTTTTGGTTGGTGCTGCACGTTCTTTGCTGACCAATGTCAGGTTTGCTGCCGTCGCCCGAACCAGTACGCCGTCATCCAAACGTACTACAGCTTCCTCGTTGAACACATCGATTCGATGCAGAAACCCTTCTCCAGCAAGGGCTTTCACCCTGGAGCCCAGCGCCGGAAATGTTTTTCTTACCTTAACATACGTATCTACTTCATACCTCAAACAGCACAGCAATCGACCGCAGTTGCCAGAGATTTTTGATGGGTTCAAAGGTAGATCCTGGTCTCGTGCCATCTGGGTTGAAACCGGTGAAAACTCGCCAATAAAGGAACTGCAACATTGCTCCTTACCGCAAATGCCGTACCCACCAATGCGTTTCGCCTCGTCGCGAACGCCAATCTGGCGTAGCTCGATACGCGTACGATATTGGCCGGCGAGGTCCTTGACCAACTCCCGAAAATCAACCCGGTGATCGGCTGTGAAGTATACCGTCATCTTATTTCCATCGAACTGGCACTCGATATCAACCACTTTCATCGGCAGACCGTGATTCTCGATCGATTCGTTCACGTCCCTCTTGAATGCGGCCTCTTTCTCCCGCAGTTCGCGGAGCTCAGCTACATCCTCGTCGCTGGCTCGGCGCAGAATAGAGCGAGGTCGTGAGGAACCGGTAAGAGCGATGTCGGTATTGATTTTCTTTGCAAGCAGACCGATGTCCTCACCTCGATCCGCCTGTATCACAACATACTCCCGTGGCTTGAGGCTATGGTAGTAGGTATTGAAGAAGTACTCTTTTCGAGATCCCTTGAACTCTACTAAGTACAATTCAGCCATATTGCAACTTTCCGTGTCTGTTGCTGTTCGTCAGACCGCCGCTGATCCAGCCGTGCTGACCCGCAATGCCAGTGCCATCAAGGCTGTGGGAATATGCACGTTGCGCCTTAGGTCAGCAAGCGTATTCTTGATCTGGCTGGCCAAAAGGGAAGCCAATGCTCTGTTGCGAAAGGCCGGAGCCAGGGCCTGCAACTCTGCCAGGAGGTCAGTATTGATAATCAGCGAACTATCTTCGATGACTGCCAGAGCGGCACAGTCGCGGGTAAGTGACTGCCAGGAGGAAAGGATAGATTCCGCTGCAAATCGATCGTCGCGAGATACAAGTTGGTTTATGTGTGACATTGTTGATGCTACCGGTTCGGTCAGCATCGATCTGAATATCAAAAGACTCGTCGCCCGAACTGAGTCATCAGCGCCGTCGCCACTTTCAATCATTTCGATGGCATGGCCAACAGACCCTTCGGCCAACGCCGCGGCCAGCTCAATTCTGGCAGCACTTGCTTTGTAAGCGCGCGCCAAGGCATGTTCGATGGCCGATCTCGGGCTGCGCTCCAGTCGTATCTTCTGTGACCTTGACTGAATGGTCGGCGGCAGCGAGTCTGGACGGACGGTGGTCAGTATGATCGTCGTTCTGTCCGGCGGCTCTTCGATAAGTTTAAGTAGAGCGTCGGCCGATGCCGGAAGCATCCGCTCCATGTGGTAGAATATCACTACTCGCTCAAGACCCGATGTGTGTCGTCGGGCCAGGCGCGACTTAATTCGGCGAACTGTGTCAATCGGTATCATGGCCGAACCGGAGGGAGACAACATCCTGAATGGTTCTGCCCGTTTCATATCGAGTATTTCGTTGGCCAGATCGATCGCCTGATCCTCGTTGCGATGTGGACCGAGAGGCAATCCAAACAGAAGCTCCTCAAAGTTCAGCGCGAAGATATTGTGACAATTGCGGCAACCACCGCATGGCATCGGCAGACCATCCAGTGCCTCGTTGGGCTCTGGTCTTGCGCAATTGAGCAAGGCTGTCGTGGTCAGAGCGGTAGCCCAATGTCCTACTCCCTCTGGCCCCCACAGCATGTATGTTCCCGCCAGTCGGCCAGCCTTGAAGGCTCGTGAGAGTCGACGCAGTGGGCGATCCTGCAAATGAACCAGATCAGAATGCATCTAATCTAATCCACTTCACAGGGTCCAGCGGCGTATTCCCATCGCGCAACTCGAATCGCACCTTCCCCTTGTCATCGGCTCGCGCCAACACTGTCTCAGAGAGCACATATTCCCCTTCGCTGACGTTCATCTTCCCAAGATTGGCGTATGTTGAGTAGTATCGATTATCATGGTTTATGATAATAAAGTTGCCGTATCCGCGCAAACTACCTACGTATGCAATTGTCCCCGCAGCTACTGCCACTACCACCCGGGCCGGTCGCCCCTTTATGGTAATGCCGGGCGAAAACGACTTAAGTTTTGTCACCGGATCGGTATGTGGACCAAATGTCTGGACTATCTGTCCGCGACAAGGTGGCAGGAGATGTCCGCGCATCGTCTGTAATATCGACGGCAGATCCGGCTCCTCTTCCAGTGTGGCGAAGCGGCGCGCACGCTCTGATTCCAGGCGGGCAATGATCCGCCCGACTTCCCTGGCTGCCTGTTGCAAGGTGATCATGCGATCAGCCTCTTCTGTCTCCTTTCGGCGCAAGTTACGAAGGCTTATTTCCTGTCTTTGTTTTTTTGTCGCCTGCAGCAGGTTTGTTGTTTCCTTGCTTCGCCGCAAGGAGGCCACTTCGTTCGATTCATTCCCCAGAAGATTGAACCGCTCAACAGTTCGAGCCAGTTGTTCCGCGGCCGTCGCCACGTTTTCAGATTCGTAGCTGGATAGCGCAGTAAGATATACTAATTGTCGATCAATATCCCTTTCCTGATTTGGGTAGTCCATCCATAATGGGCCAGCTCGTCGCGACGCGTAGTAGAACTCTCGAAGGTTACCGAGGAAGCGACGCCGGGTGCGCTCGAGTATCTCCTGGTTCTCCAGCAGCTCAGACTCGGTATCGGCGATCTGCTTTCGTAGCTGCTTCAATTCGCTATTGAGGCGACTAATGATCTTCTTGTTTGAGGCGATCCTCTGATCATATTCCGAAATCTTTCCTTGTGTCGAAATCTCTGATTTTTTGAGAGAGTCAAGACGGTGTTTTGCAGACTGGACATCTGCCTGAATCTGTCTTAACTCATCCTGCTGCCGAACGACTTTCTCTCCAGAATCGGAGTCGCTTGCGTGGATATTAATAGCGGCTATCGCAAGGATTGTTGCTGTCAAGGTCAGGAAGCGCATCATCGCTAGCGCACCAGTTTCCGCAAGCCGAACAGTACGCTCAACATGCCGAGCATCGACGCTATGGCACAGAATATTAGAATGTCCTGTCGGATAGGCAGGATGATTTCGATCTGTGTAAACTCGATTCTATGCAAGCTGTAGTAGATCACAAACCAGCCGGTCGCAGCAGACATCCCACCCATAAGGAATCCTTCGATCAAGAATGGCGCTGCCAGGAACCTCCGCCCGGCGCCGAGCAGCCGCATCTGATGAAAACCTACCGCCCGTGTGCGCGCTGTCAGTCGCATGGCGTTGGCTGAACTGATCAGAGCGGCCAGCAGGATAAGTGCTCCCAGTATCAGACCAAATTCCCGAATGGTTGCTCTGGTTTGTTCCGCTTTCTTGAGCCAGCCCCGACTGTAGAAGACTGTGTCGATCGATTCGAGTTTCATTAGTCGCTCTTCCAGAACATACATGCTATCGACATTGAGATGAGCCGCGTCTAAAGCCAGAACAAACGAACGGGGCAACGGATTGGCGCTGTCGTAGCCAACCAAAAGGTCCATGCCAACCATCCGGCTGAGTTCCTTGCGAGCCATTTCGCGGGAGATGTAGCTAGCTGATCGCACACCGGCCAACTCCTGGAGACTGTCTTTCAGCTTCTCAAGGTCCTGATCCGCATGAGCCTCCGATACAAACACGTCGGTGCGAAGCCTCGAGAGCAACTGGACATAGAACTGTTCTGACGTTCCGGCAGCAATCCAGTATAGGTCGAACAGGAGGAACAGAAACGTCAACGACAGAAACGACCCTAAGAGCATTCCCGGATGGCGATACAGATTACGAGCGAACTCCTTGATAACATGCTCAATCCTGCTCACACCAATTCTCCATTAGCGATCTGCAAATAGTCCGTGTTGGGGATCGTATGAGGCGGTCTTTCTGATGCAAGGATAATCATAGACCTGCCGGACAGCGAAGCATTCACCAGGTGTTTGAACACCCGTTCCGAGGTAGCGACATCAAGGCCAGCTGACGGTTCATCAATGATCATGAGCGGCTGGTTGGCTACGGATGCTCGAGCTAGTTGGACTAAAGTGCTTTCGACCCGCGTAAGCGTGCGAGGGTATTCGCTTGCCTGTTTGAGCAATGAGAACTCAGCAAGCATCTTCATAAGGCGCTCGCGCCTTACCTTGCGGCGAACTCCGGTCAATACCAGTGGATACATGATGTTCTCTGCCGCAGTAAACGAAGGAACCAGCCCAAATATCCCACCGACACCACCAATCTTGCGGCGGACTTGTTCTATCTTACGATTTGCCCCTCGTCGCAGTATGCGGCCAAGAACTGTGACCGAACCAGAGGCAGGAAACCGCAGCCCCACAAACAGTTCCGCAAGTAGCGTCTTTCCAGAGCCGGCTGGCCCCGAGATTACAACCGATTTACCTGATTCGAGAGTGAAATCGAGACCACGAAACAGATCGGCGCCTCTATCGGACTTCAGGTGAAGGTTACAGGTCTGAACGACCAGACTGTCCGCCATAATCGATACGCACTCCTTATGGGCGTCAGGTTGACTTTTTGCTCTTACTCATCTATGCTTACTTAAATGCATAAACGAGTGGACGAAATCCGACGATAATGGTAAAACCTTGAAGTGACTTTTCAAAAACAAAACAGCATGAGATTGACACTTGCATTCATATTCGTACTGACAGCAGCGCTGACACAACCTGCTCTGGCCCAGGACTGGGAGACCCTTGCGTGTCCGGTTGAAGATCATATTTCCGGCCTCACTTTCGTACAAGCAGATACTGCCTTTGCCGTGACCAAGTCGGGACGATGCTTGCGTACCTACGATGGCGGCATATCATGGTCGATTTTTTCGGTTTCAGGTGGCTTGTCACTCGAAGATGCCTGCTTTCTTGATGGCAAGCGAGGAGCGGTCTGTGGCCGCAACGGCCAGATCCATCTAACTGTCGATGGCGGAGTTACGTGGGAGGACAATTCGTGGCCCGACACGGCGGCCTGGTTCTTTGATATCGAATTCTTCGATGATAAGACGGCAATGGTTGTTGGAATACGTCGTCTGCCCGACGCCCCTCTCACCGGCATTGCTCTCCGCTCGACCGATTCCGGCCGAACATGGAAGGAGTACCAGACAATCGGAATGGGCTATAGCGAGATCGACTACCGTACTGGAGGGCCAGTTTATCTGCTTTCCATCGGCAAAATCCACACTTCAACCGACGGCGGGGAGAAGTTCAAGTCCCGTCTTGCTGGCTTGAACAGGCCAGCAAGGACTATTTCGATGTTTGGCGCGACAGGTATTATGGCAGGCCCAAACGGTGTCTGCGCTTATACCCGTGACTCCGGGGTAACCTGGAATCAGACGGCTCTTGAACAGGAGTTGGTGGTAGTAGCCTCTCAGATGGTTGATGAAAAGACAGGATACATAGCCGGCAAGGACGGCCTGATGATGGTCACAACCGACGGCGGTAAGAACTGGCAAAAGGAAGAAATCGACCCGACTATGCACGTACTCGATCTATGTCTCGGCGGCGATAATCTATATGCCGTCGGCGGCAATGGCAAAATCATCTTCAAGAAAGTCCGCTGATATTATACACATAGTAAAACCCGGACGGTAAATATACCGCCCGGGAATGAGCTGACAGGCTTACTAGCGTGCCCGCCTACTTAAGCAGCGTCATCTTCTTCGTTGTCACGACATCCCCGGCGGTCAGGCGATAGAAGTACATGCCCGAAGCAACCCGATCGCCGGAATCAGATTCTGAGTTCCATTCGACGACATGTTCGCCGGAAGACATCATCTCATCAACAAGGGTGCGAACAACCTGACCGTTGACATTGATAATATCCAGACTTACATGCTCCGCTTCCGGCAAGCTGAAACTGATTGTCGTAGAGGGGTTAAAGGGATTCGGATAATTCTGGGACAATTCGTACCCATCAGGAAGGGCTGCCTCTCCCTGCTTGGCAGCCGAAGCACCGTCCGGTTCGACCGCGTCGCCGATCTTTACGACATTGATTTCGCGAGTGGAGCCATCGGGGCTTTCGGATATCTGTACGTCAAATCCCTGGTCACGCAGTTGTTGAATCTTCTCTGCATCCAGGTCGCTTCCGTCTAATTCGATCATGTGCTGGGAGCCCCCAGCCATCCCGTCCGGTGATCCACAAACGATCATCTTTTCCATAATAGTCGAGTCACCGTCTGCACTCACCCAGCCAAACGAATTGCCAAAACAGTTGAGGCTGTCGCCGGATCCGTCGATAACGATGCGCCTGCAAATAGCCGAGTCGCCACCTAACATCATGTTGCTGTCTGCGTAGGCCATTACGTTGATATCTACATTCACCTCACCGGTGGCAGAGTCCTCGAAGAAAAAGACGTTACAGTCAAACTCCTCCCCAAGTCGCTCCTTGAGAAGGCGATGGATATCTTGAGCGGACCCACCAATACTAGAGAATTCAATGACCCGTACACCATTGTGTGCCAGTTCAAATACGTTTCCGGTAGACGATTCGCTCACCGTCCTTAATTCGCCGTCCGGCTCTACCGCGTCCCATCCGTGGAAAGCTGCCAGGACAAGCTGTGCGTCCTCGGGAGAGTGCAGCCGACCGATCTTCATATTGCATTTGACATCGCAGTCGGTGACATCAACAACCGCATCTTCCATCCCCAACTTGGCAAGCAGATCGTGTATTTTTTCGCTGTCGAGGGCTACGTCGGGAGCGACGCCTGCAAAAGCGACTTCATAACCGACCGTACGGTCGTATGTAAAGGGTACCAGAGTGCCCAACAAAAGAACTACTACGGCAGTGGCGATTCCAATGCCTAGCCGGGGCTTTTTGCGAAGGGAATTTGTAATTGAGGCCATAAAAGTCTGCTCCTCTTGGTTTGGTTGTACAGCAAGGGCCAGCCGCCTTTCGACCCGCCTTCGGAAAGTGGCCAGTGGCACCTCGAAGTCGGAGTCAGGTTTGGAGGTAATCGCCATATCGCGTCTCAGTGCCAGTTCCGCCTCGGCGAAACGGGCACAACTTGGGCAGAGTCGCAGATGATCGTGCAACTGCGGATCGTCGATCTGTAGCGAATTGTCCGGGCAGGACGATATCAGTCGACGCCGGGCTTGGTAACAACGCATATGTCCTCCTTACTTACTGCAACTATTGGTTTTGTGTCTCTCACTCTTTGCGACCGTAGCAGGGTATCTCTCATCTTTCGACGTGCGCGGCTCAAACGTGTTTTCACTGCCGACTGTCGTTTTCCGGTCATTCTTACCAGTTCGGCAATAGACCAGCCTTCGATTTCAAACAGTGTCACCAGTGCCTGATCCTCCGGCGAAATCGCCCGAAATGCCCGCTCAAGTCGCCGTCGCGCTGCGTGGACATCGGCCGGATTGACCCCGCCTGCGGTCTCCTCGATTTCCGTCGTCAGCGGCACAATACGTGTCCACCACGGCCGACGTACTCGGTTTCGGAATGTGTTGACGACTGTCCGGTAGAGCCAGGGTCGGAATGACGTCGCTTCGCGCAGATGTTCGAACTTTTGCAGCGCAGCTACCAGCGCGTCCTGATACAGGTCGTCGCCATCTTCCCGGTTCCCCGTCAGCTTGCGACAAAAGGCTCGCGTTCGGGGATGCTCCGGTTCCAACAGTCTCCAGAAAAGGTCCCTACTTCTGTCCATTCAGTGCTAAGACACAACTCCAGTCCAAAAGGTTACATGTCTTATCCTACGATTGGAGAGACAAACCGTTGCACCGTCGGCGGTAGAAACCCGGATGCAGCTGGATAGGTCAGGAGCACTGGTGCTCCTGAAGTGTGTGGGCGGCAGACGTCTCGTCTGCCCCTCAAAGCGGTTAGCGAGGAATCCTGTCACGCAGCAGACCGGAGGTCTGCCGACCACAAGAAAAATATCTTGACTACGAACACGGTACCAGAGTCGGTGTGACACCTAAATGACAATCGACAACAAAGATCAGATCAACGATATCAAAACAGTCACCATTAGAATTGCCTCGAGTATCAACACTCTCCACCACCTCAAGAAGACGGCTGTAAGAAATCACATGCCAGTTGTGTATGTTCCAATCTGAATTTGCTTAACTTAATTGCCATTCTCTGTCAATTGCTCAATTAGTTCGCGCAACTCTTTCAATTCAGCTTCAAGTCTATCATTCTTCTTTGTAAGCTCTTTAATTGCGGCTAAAGCAATACCGTCAGGGTCAATTGTTGTGATTGTCGTGTTGTTGTCACCCACTCTGAATAAGCGGTAGAAATCCTGTGCCATCGGACCAATATGTTCGACAGATGCATCCTGAGTTTTATAATTCCAGCGAGTGATATCCAATTGTGACAGTCTTTCAAGAATCTCCTCGCCATTAACAGATCGGATATTTTTTTTGACTGTACTATCAGACACCGCCGCCCATGAACCACCACCAGCAACAAGTACTACACCTGTGGTCAAAGTTGAGTCACTGAATATTCTGGTACCGCCCGATGCTCGCACGTTGAACTGATTGGAAGCGCTTGATTGGAAAACCCCGGTTTTGGAATCGGCCCAGACAAAAGAACCGTCGTGATATGCCCGTGCTTCACTTC
>JBHHVC010000096.1:0-9845 GCA_046754125.1 Candidatus Zixiibacteriota bacterium | reverse complement strand
CGCCTTTTTTGATCTTGCTCACTGCCGGGTAATAGCATACATTCGGCTCGATCAATAGGGCCATTAGTAAAAGAAACGCGGAGTATATATGCCGGCCAGGAAAACACGTTCCTGCAAGTCGCAACCTTCAAAAACGACTAGCAAAGGCTCAGCCCAAAAGGCAAAAGAGCAGGTCATTAAAGAACCGAAACAGAAGTTCTACTATTTCTTTGGTAACGGTAAGGCTGAGGGCAGAGCCGATCTTTCAGACCTGCTCGGAGGAAAAGGGGCAAATCTGGCCGAAATGAGTCGTGCCGGCATTCCGGTTCCCCCGGGGTTTACTCTGACAACGGAAGTTTGCAGGCTCTTTTATGACAACAACCTGGAAGTTCCCAAGGCGATCGACAAGGATCTGTCTTCGGCTGTATCCCGACTCGACAGGTTGGCCGGCAAAGAGCTCGGCGATCCCTCGGACCCGCTGTTGCTTTCGGTTCGCTCCGGCGCCGCAGTGTCGATGCCTGGAATGATGGACACCGTCTTGAATCTCGGTCTCAACGACGAGACAACTGCGGGTCTTGCGGATAAAACCGGGAACGAGCGTTTTGCTCTGGATAACTACCGGCGCTTTATCTCAATGTTTGGCAATGTTGTGCTCGGTATCGACAGGGAGTTGTTTGAATCTGTCATTACCAAACGCAAGACCGAGCGTCGAATCAAAAGAGACAGTTCACTTCAGGCCAACGATCTCAAGGAAATCATCAGGAGGTTCAAGCAGATCATTAAGCGCAAAACAGGTGAAACGTTTCCAGTCGATCCTCTTGAACAATTACGTGCGGCTCGTGATGCCGTATTTCGCAGTTGGAACACACCGCGAGCAATCTCTTATCGGCGCATGAACAACATTCCGTCTGATCTAGGCACGGCTGTTTCGGTGCAGGCGATGGTGTTTGGCAATATGGGCAACACCTCGGGAACCGGTGTCGGATTCACGAGAAATCCCTCCGACGGCAGCAGGGAGTTCTTCGGCGAGTACCTGGTCAACGCCCAGGGCGAGGATGTGGTAGCCGGAGCGCGTACTCCGCAGTCAATAAAGACGCTGGCCGATGAAATGCCAAAGGTATTCAAGCAGCTCAAGGATATTACGTCGAAGCTGGAATCGCACTATCGAGACATGCAGGATTTTGAGTTCACCATACAGGAAAACAAGCTGTACATGCTTCAGACGCGAAGTGGCAAGCGAACAGTACATGCGGCGGTAAAGATCGCTGTCGATATGGTGAAGGAGAAGCTCATCACCAAAGAAGAAGCGATAATGCGAATCCAGCCCGCACAATTGAACCAATTGCTACATCCGAGGCTTGACCCCAAGGCGAAATATGAAGTAATTGCCCGCGGTTTGGCCGCGTCCCCCGGAGCCGCGTCCGGCAAAGTGTTATTTACCGCTGAAGACGTAATCAAAAACGGTCCGAAAAAACCGTCCATTCTGGTCAGGGACGAGACCAACCCTGATGACATTGAGGGCATGCATATCGCAAAGGGTATTCTTACCGCGCGTGGCGGTACCACATCTCATGCGGCGGTGGTTGCGAGGGGAATGGGCAAGTGTTGTGTCTCCGGAGCAGAATCAATCAGGGTCAACCAGAAGAAGAAGCAGTTTCAAGTTGGCAAGTTGATTATCAAGGAGGGTGAGACTATTACACTCAACGGTTCGACCGGCGAAGTCATCATGGGAGAAGTCGCAACCGTCGAACCTGAGCTCTCCGGTGAGTTCTCCGAATTCATGTCCTGGTGCGACGAGTTCCGTCGACTCAAGATCAGAACCAATGCCGATAATCCCAAGGACGCAAAGCAGGCCCTTGAGTTTGGCGCTGAGGGGATTGGTTTGTGTAGGACCGAGCACATGTTTTTTGCCGAAGATCGGTTGCCCATTGTTCGAGAAATGATCCTTGCCGACACTGATGAAGAGCGTCAGATGGCTTTAGATAAATTGAAGCCGATCCAGAAGAAGGATTTCAAGCAGATTCTCGATGCGATGAAGGGCTTCCCGGTGACTATTCGTACCCTCGATCCGCCGCTTCATGAGTTTCTTCCGCGGCGCGAGGAGATTGTCGCCAAAATCGAGGCCCTCGACAAGAAGGACGATGAATACGAAGAGGACCTCGAACGTCTCGAGAAGACTGTCCGACGTATCGATGAACTAACCGAACTCAACCCGATGCTTGGACACCGCGGTTGTCGCCTCGGCATCGTCTATCCGGAGATCACCGAAATGCAAGTTCGCGCCATAATCGAAGCGGCATGTGAATGCGCTCGCGATAAGAAGGTGGTGATGCCCGAGATCATGATACCGTTAGTCGGGCATGTAAACGAACTGCGGAATCAACGCGAGATAGTCGATCGTGTTGCCGGCCAGATAATCGGACGATCGCGGGCGAAGAAACTGGACTATTTGGTCGGAACCATGATCGAGATTCCGCGTGCTGCCCTTACTGCCTACGAAATAGCCGACCAGGCTGAGTTCTTTAGTTTTGGCACCAACGATCTGACTCAACTTACTATGGGCTTCTCGCGGGATGACGCCGGAAAGTTCTTGTTCCACTACACCGACAGTGGGATTCTGCCCCACGACCCCTTTGTGTCAATCGATCAAAGTGGTGTGGGACAACTGGTTCGGATGGCGGTCGAGAAAGGACGCGGGGCCCGCCCGGATTTGAAGGTTGGTATTTGCGGTGAACATGGCGGCGACCCTGATTCGATAGCATTCTGCGACTCACTTGGGTTAGACTATGTATCCTGTTCGCCTTATCGAGTTCCGATCGCTCGTCTCGCCGCTGCACAGGCAGCCATTCGGGCCGGCGTGACGAAGACCAAACGAAGCAAGAAGAAGTAGCATCCAGTTTGCGGACTGAAAAGTTATTCTCCATTCTATTAACTGGTTCAGGTGACAGTACCGCTTGGCGTATCTTTTATTGACTTATCTATACGATGCAGTTCATTCCTCAGCAAATGAACGATGGAAGAGCCTGCAGTCGTGACTAGCTGCTTGAGAGAAAAAGTTACTCTCAGATGTCTGTAAACCAACTAACAAGACGCCCTGGTGCGATTTGTTCATGAAGGACCAACTCGACGCCATCTTTCGTCCGCGCTCTGTTGCGGTGATCGGTGCGTCCGCTCGAAAAGGCAGCATTGGTCGAGAGACCCTTCACAATTTGCTGTTGTCGGAATTCAACGGCAAAGTGTTTCCTGTCAACCCGACAACCCCGGTCATTCACTCGATGAAAGCGTATTCGACCGTGCTGGATGTTCCCGATGCGGTCGACCTTGCTATCGTCATCGTTCCCCGTGAACACGTCCGCGAAGTAGCGGTACAGTGTGGTGAAAAAGGGGTCAGAGGCATAGTGGTAATTACAGCCGGATTCAGTGAAGTAGGACCTGAGGGCAAGAAACGGGAGCTGGATGTTCTGTCGGTTGTGCGGGAATATGGAATGCGGATGATAGGTCCAAACTGCTTTGGCCTGGTAAACATGGATCCTCTTGTCAGAATGAACGCAACTTTTGGGAAGGCCTTCCCAAGGTTTGGCCGGGTTGGTTTTATTACCCAGTCAGGCGCGATGGGCGAGGCCATCATGAACCACGCGTCCGAACTGGGAATCGGCTTCTCGTTGGTCGCATCCATCGGCAACAAGGCGGACATGTCGTCAAACGATATCCTAGGCTATTTCAGGGACGACCCCAATACTGATATCATTCTCATGTATCTCGAGAATTTCGGCAATCCCCGCAATTTTATTCCGATCGCGCGCGAGATATCCCGTGTCAAGCCGATCGTGGCAGTCAAGTCAGGACGCACCAAGCTGGGTGCCAAGGCGGCTTCTTCGCACACCGGAGCTCTGGCCGGTCTGGATGTTGGCGTCGATGCTCTTTTTGAACAGACCGGAGTGATGCGCGTTGATACGGTAGAGGAGTTGTTCCATGTGGCCGCCTCATTGTCGATGCAGCCGGTGCCCAAGGGTAATCGAGTTCTTGTAGTTACTAACGCCGGTGGTCCCGGAATACTTGCCACCGACGCGCTTGTATCCAGCGGGATGGAGATGCCTCCGTTGTCTCGGAAAGTAGTCACCCGCTTAAGGAAAACGATATCTGCCGACGCATCGTTTGCAAACCCTTTGGATCTGGTTGCCGGTGCGGGAGCCGAAGAGTTCAGAATTGCCTTGGATGCTGCTAAGAATGACGATCGCTACGATGCAGTGATTCCGATCTTTGTCCCTCCGGTAACTGTCGATCAGATCGCAGTTGCTCGCGCCATTCATGAAACTCTGGCCGGTTCTGAGAAGACGGTGCTGGCTTCCTTCATGGGTGCGGGAGAGGACTCAGAGGGTATGAAGTACCTCAAGCAGCACGATATCCCGACTTATGTTTTTCCCGAATCTGCCGCAAAAACACTTGCCACCTTGTGCGGTTACCGTCGCTGGCTTGGTCGTCCCAAAGGTAAAAACCGCCGCTTTACTGTCGATTCCGATAAAGTCCAGCAGATTGTAGATAGAACTGTGGCTGAAGGCGAAAGCGCGATCATAGGGGAAGACGCTACAGAGATTCTCAGGGCATATGGCATTCCCGCGGCGCCCTACCACTACGCAAACTCTGCCGGAGATGCTGCCAGAGAAGCACAGGCTATAGGATATCCCGTAGTCATGAAAGTCAATGCTCCCAGGCTGCTGCATAAGACCGAGGTGGGGGGCGTGATGGTTGATCTGCGCACAGACAAAGAAGTACGAAGTGCATTCGCCAAGCTCAAAAAGCGAGTTGGCAAACTCGAAGCGGGCAATCAGTTTTCGGTAGCCCTGCAGAAATTGATTTCTGGAGGTGTGGAAACGGTTATGGGTATGACTACCGATGCTCAATTCGGGCCACTGTTGATGTTTGGGCTTGGGGGAATCTATGTGGAGATCATGAAGGACGTATCCTTCCGATTACACCCGCTGACTGTATTCGGTGCAAAGGAAATGATCAGCTCGATTCGTTCCTATCCGTTGCTCACCGGATTTCGTGGAGCAGCGCCGGTGAACTTGGATATTCTGGTAGAAACGCTACTACGATTGTCGCAGTTGGTCATGGACTTTCACTGTCTGTCGGAGATCGATATCAACCCCTTTATCGCATCGCCCAACAAGACAAGTTGTCTGGCCGTTGACGCTCGTTTCATAGTGAAAAGCAGTTGATACCGGCGTTATCCGGTATACAATAACCTCTTGCTATTTTACTGTAGCTAACTATCTTGCCGCCAAATGGGCGTGGTTGAGCGCAATTATGGCCCTGAGAAGGGAGTTTGTTCCATGCCACTTGTTGTGTCGCAGGTTCCGACGTGTGTCCTTTGAGGAAGTTTTGAGGGAGTGATGAAGTACGAACTGAAGTCAATCGGTCCGTGGTCGTTTACCAAGATTATCTTCTTTTTCAATCTCATCGTCGGGTTTGTCTTAGGCCTTTTGATGGCGGCATACTTGGCATTTCTGATGGCGATGGCGCCGATGATCCCTGGATTTGATGCCGGTGAACTCGGTTTGGAAGGGTCTTCGATTACCCTGATCTTTATTACCTTGCCGATATTGGGCGCTCTTGGCGGGGCATTTTTCTACACGATAGCCGGTGTGATACTGGTCTGGTTATACAATTTGCTCGCAAGGATGGTGGGCGGATTGGAACTAACGCTCAATGTCGAGTCGAAACCGATACCTGCGCCAATACCAGTAGGTCGACCACACGAATCGATGAGCACACTCGGCCGAGTGCCGCCACCGACAGTGACCGCACCACCTCCCACTCCCGTCGCCAGGCCATCGGTTCCGCCACATAATGAAACGTTGTCCGGCCCTTCGGAGGCCAAAGGGAATAACCCCAACGAGGATGGCCCGGTCGCACCGACCGATCAGCGCGGGGACGGTTTGTGACCAAACCAGAGGTTCGTGTTCGTATTGCCCCGTCACCATCGGGGTATCTTCATGTCGGCACCGCGCGGGCAGCTATCTTCAATTACTTGTTTGCACGACGGTATGACGGCAAGTTCCTGCTTAGAATCGAAAACACTGATACCGAACGATCCGACCCTGCTTTTATCGAACCGATTCTTTCGGCGCTCCAGTGGCTGGGAATGCAATGGGATGAAGAAATCGTATATCAGGCAGACCGGCTTTCTCATTACGCAGACTTTGCGAATAAGCTGCTTGAGTCCGGTCATGCCTATCGTTGCTTCTGCACGAAAGAAGAATTGCATGAGGCTCGCGAGACCGCAAAGGCTCAGAAACTGTCGCTGACCTACAATCGCCGTTGTCTCGGTCTGACCAACAGCAAGGTCGAACAGAAGTTGGCCTCGGGAACGCCCTATGTCGTTCGGTTGAAGGTTCCGGACGGGGATGTTATATTTGAAGACCTTGTTTGTGGTCATCTCAGCCGGAGCAGCAATGATATCGAAGACTTGATCGTCGCTCGCTCCGATGGCCGTGCAACCTACAACCTTGCCGTAGTTGTTGATGACCATGACATGCGCATTTCGCATGTCATTCGTGGCAATGATCATATTACCAACACTTTTAAGCAGACGCTCATATACCGTACGCTCGGTTGGAAACCGCCTGCTTTTGTGCATCTTCCGCTGATTCTGCGACCTGACAAGCGCAAAGTGTCTAAGAGGCTTAACGACAAGGATGTTGGTCAATACCGTCAGGAGGGGATACTGCCGGAAGCGATTTTCAACTACCTGTGCCTGCTGGGATGGTCGCCGAAGACCGATCGCGAATTATACATCGTCGACGAACTTACCGAACGTTTCAATCTTGAGGGACTAAACAAAGCCAACGCCATTTTTGACGAAGACAAGTTGCTGGCTTTCAACCGCGAGTACATCATGCAGCGCACCGATCACCAGATTGCCGAATTGGCTGCGCCGATTCTGATCGAGGCCGGTGTCACTTCCAAATACTGGCTCGAGACACGCTGGGAGTATTTGCGGGCAGTCATGGCACTTCTGAAGCCGCGCTTGCGACGTGTGTCGGACGTTTTAGATATGGGATCATACTTTTTTGCATTTGACGGCATCTACGACCCCGACGCGGAGGAGAAACAATTCTCTGCCGAGGCGGCACAGAGGCTGACAGTGCTTTCCGAGCGATTCGCATCGCTGGAGGAGTTTACTGCGGCAACAACGGAGGCTGCCCTTGTAGAGGTAGCCTCCGATCTTGAAATCAAAAAAGCACAACTGATTCATCCGACACGTCTGGCCGTCTCTGGAAGAAGTACCGGCCCGGGTTTGTATGACATACTGGCCGTGCTGTCAAAGCCGACCGTAATTGAGCGAATAAATCAAGCAGTGAGTCATATATTGAAAAAGGCAGCAACACCCCAATAGAACTGGGAAGGAATTATGACCGATACCAAACGAAATATAGCGGATACGCTCAGACGGGCAATCAAGGGCGAGGAAGACGGCCTTAAGTTTTATGACGCTCTTGCCAAGCGGGCAGCCAACCCCGGTGCAAAAAAGAAACTGGAAGGATTGCGCGATGATGAGGTTCGTCACAAGCGGACACTCCTTACTATTTTCAAAGAACATATTGGTGGAGAAGTCGGCGAATTGCCGGAACGCGGGATCAGCCCTTTGGCCGATGCGTTCAGTCGCGGCACGTTGGACGAAGGAAAGTCGGAGATCGAGTATATCGACCTCGCCATCAAGGCCGAACTAGCTGCTACCAACTACTATCTGAAGGAACGAGATCTGGTTGATGACGAGAAGTTCCGTGAGATATTTGATCGGATGGCCGAAGAAGAGCATGGTCACTTTGAGCTTCTTCAGGCAGAACGCGAAGCATTGACCGGAAACTACAGTTGGTTTGAATATGGTGACAGCTCACCAATGGAACACTGAGGGCGACACATCGCAAGTGCTCCCGATACGGAATGCGTGACTGATCGGCGGCCAGCCACCTTGAGACAAGTATGAAATGGGTTTGTGACATTTGTGGCTACGTTCATGACGACGAAGAGTTGCCGGACGGCTGTCCGCTGTGTGGCGCGCCGCCGAGTAAGTTCACCAAGAAGAAAGTCGACGAGGACTGAGCGATATCGGCTCTTAGAAGAGGATGGGATGGGCGAGAAACCTGTAAGAATTGCTCCGCTGGGAGAATCCGACCGACTGAGCCTGACAATCGGAGACATGGCACCGGACTTCACTCTCCCTTCGCACAACGAGGGAGAGCTGAATCTGGCCTGGTACCGGGGTAGAAAGAACGTTGTTCTCGCATTCTATCCCGCCGACTGGACACCAGTTTGCGCAACACAGATTCCCGAATACCAGAAAGTGCTTTCTCGATTTGAGCAAAGTGAAACGCAGCTTCTGGGCATTTCGACTGACTCCGTGCCGTGCCATCTGGCTTGGGCGCGATCGCTTGGCGGGATCGAGTATCCGTTAATGTCTGACTATTATCCGCACGGCGAGGTCGCTTCCAGATATGGCGTGTTGAACAAAAGAGGCTATGCCGAGCGGGCAGTTTTCCTGATCGACATATGCGGAGTTATCCGTTTTATTGACAGGGTCGAAATAACGCGTCTGCCTGACAATGACAAACTGTTCGATCAAATAGCGAAGCTTGGCGACGAGCAAGAAACTCGGCAGCAGTAGCACGTTGTTATGATGAATAGGGCGGCAGCGGAGTTGTGCGAACAGTTTACGCGCTGGATCCCGACGGCGTGGTCATCTTTGCCGAACGGGGGCAGGCCGATTACCAGACAATAATGGATGTGATTCTGCGTTGGAAAAAATAGCCGATAACTGTTCAGCGGATATCGACGAACAGGAGCTGTTCGACATCACCTTTGTGGGGGCTGGTCCGGTTGCTCTCTATGGGATGTACTATGCCGGTCTGCGCATGACCAAGGTGAAAGCAATCGACATGCTCGAAGAAGTCGGGGGCGGGCTGATGGCCTTGTATCCGGAGAAATACATATACGACGTGGCTGGCCTCCCAAAGGCTTTGGCCAAGGACCTGGTGCACAGCCTTCATGAACAGGCATCGCAGTACCCACACACTTTTTGTCTTGGGCAGAAAATCACCGATGTCAGGCGTCGCAGTGACGGTATTATTGAACTGGCCACTGCGCAGCAGACTCACTATTCGCGGACAGTGATAGTCTGTGCCGGACTGGGAGCATATATCCCAAAGCGACTCGATATCCCCAATCTGGAGGCTCTGGAAGGACATGGTGTATTCTACTTCTGCCGACGGCTTCAGGATTTTGCCGACAAACGAATCCTCATGGTGGGAGGCGGAGACGCCGCCTTCGACTACTCCATGATGCTGGAGCCGGTAGCAAAATCAATCACTCATATTCATCGTAATGATTTTTTTGCTGCCCACGAAGACTCAGTACAAAAAGTGATGAACTCTTCAGTGCGAATGCTGTTTCCATTTTGGGAGTTACAGTCGATCGAAGCGGATGACTGGGTGCGAAGAGTGACCATAGTACAGACCCGGACCGGCGAAGAAGAGTCGCTTGAAGTCGATGCCGTTGTGCTGAACATTGGCTTTATTACAAATCTGGGGCCAATTGCCGACTGGGGTCTGAAACTTGACAAAAACGCTATTGTAGTCGACAGTCGTATGCGTACAAATATTGAAGGCGTGTTTGCCGCTGGCGATATTGTGACCTACGACGGAAAACTAAAACTGATTTCGACCGGCTGTGGCGAGGTTGCAATTGCGGTGAATAACGCAAAAAACTATGTAGACCCGAAGGCCAAAGTCAGCCCCGGCCACTCTACAGACAAGCATGAGATGGTGATGAGAAAACTGGCCCGAAAGAAGAGAGAGCAGCAACGA
>JBHHVC010000095.1:0-9902 GCA_046754125.1 Candidatus Zixiibacteriota bacterium | reverse complement strand
CGGAATATCTGGACGCGGCGAGCTATGTTCCCCTTTTGCTCACGGCATACATAGTCTATGGAGCATATCAGTATACTCAATTAGGGATTCTGTATGCCAAACAAACGAGACATCTGGCCATCGCGACTGCCGGGGGCGCGGCAATCAACGTCCTGATCAATTACCTGCTGATTCCTGACCTGAAAGTCTGGGGTGCGACAATTGCGACGACTGTCTCTTTTAGCTTCCTCCTGCTATACTCTTACCCGATAGCTCAGCGGTTATACCACATACCGTATGAGTTCAAGCGTCTGGCAAAACTTGCGGCAACTGCCGGAGTGTTGTACCTGGCCGCCTATAATGTTTCTCTGAATAGTCTCTATGCATCGATATTTGTAAAGTTGCTTTTCGTGCTTGCCTTCCCGTTCGTCATGTATGCGATCCGATTCTACTCTGAGGACGAATTGGCGAAACTGGACGAATGGCGACGGGAGTGGCGGCAGAAACTTCAGCAGATGATTCTCAGCGCTGACGGGAATCAGGATGACAAATGATGCGCATTATACTTTTTATCGACAACACTCGTGGGAAGCAGGCTCATGGTCGCTGATTCGGATCAGTTGAAAGCAATTCCGACACAATCGCCCGTCAGCGGGAGCCGCACTCTCCTTACCGGCGGCAGGCTGGCCTTGCTGGCTCTGGCTGGGACATCGATATTGTGTGGCCTGGCTCTTCCGATGGTTCCGGACAAGTTTCAGTTGCCACTTGTTGCTTTGGTCCCTGCGGTAATTGTCGGACTATATATCCTGAAAAGTCCCTTTTTTGGCGTGTATATGTTCTACCTGTACGAGTATCTCCGGCCGTACGACTTTATACCGGCGCTCCGGCCGCTTCGGCTGGCCATGTTGATCGAGATAGTGACCCTGGCATCATGGGCATTGTATATGCTGCGTAAGCGAGTGCCACTAAAATGGGTGCCGTTCAACTGGGCATCTCTGGGATTCCTGGCAGTGATCGGCCTTTCAGTGATCTTTGCAGCTAACAATTTCTACGCCTATAAAGTGTTCAAGCTGATGGCCATAACGCTTGTCATGTACCTGATTGCAACCAACGTTGTCAATAGTATCAAGCGGCTTGAGAGTCTACTTTGGATGCTCCTGCTGGTGCACATCTATTTTTCCATTCACGGAATATACAATTTTGCGATAATTGGCTACACTTCTGCCGGCCAGAATACGAGCGGAGTAGTAGGATCCAGTTTCATTGGAGACGAAAACGACTTTGCCCTGGCTCTCAACACTATGATCCCGTTCGCCTATTTCATGGCCACCTGGGTGAAGAAAATGTGGAAGAAACTGGTAAGCGCTTCAGCGCTCTTCTTGCTTGTACTTGGTGTGGCATCCAGTTTTTCGCGAGGAGGCTGGGTCGGCCTAGTGGCGGTAATCATTTTTTGCATCCTTAACTCTCGCAGGAAACTGTCTGCGCTAGCTTACACCGGACTGCTTGCCACTGCACTTCTCGCATTTGCGCCCTCATCCTACTGGACAGAGATGGAGACTATTTCGGATACCTCGGAATCTACAGCCAATGCGCGGCTTGAATACTGGGAGACCGCAATACGTATGTATGCAGATCATCCGGTTTTCGGAGTGGGAGCAGGCAATGGCGGGGTATGGATGCCTGCATACTTTACTGGCGCCGGTGATGCCAACAGGCAATGGGGACGAGCTTTTCACGGAACGATTCCGCAGATGCTGGCCGAAACCGGAACCGTCGGCGCGGTCTGCTACTTCGCAATGCTGATCCTGGCTATTGGCTACCTGCTTAAAGTGAAGCGGAGATACAAACGGCCTGACTCTAACCAATTGCCTGTTGTTCTGGCAAAATCGCTGTTGGGCGGAATCGTCGGCTACATGGCTTGCGCCATTTTTCTGTCTACCGTCTACTACCCACAGCTATGGACATTGTATATGCTGACAGTCACACTTTTCCTCGTATGCTCCAGCGGCAACGAGAGTGGATTGACCCTAGATGGCTTGGCTCCCGAGGCACTAAGACCAACGGTTGCTCAGGCAGCAAAACGTACCAGATGACTGATATAATTGACTACACGGGTGAGCAAGAATCGGCATGGCAGGAGTATGTGGCACGGACCCCTGAGGCGACAATCTGTCATGATATTAGATGGCATCCGATTATTCGCCAGCACCTTGGTCACCGTCCTCGCTACATAATGGCTGTCGACGGTTCGGAAGTGCAGGGCTTGTTGCCGTTGTTTGTGGTGTCGACATGGTGGGGAGTCAAGTATCTGATCTCGATCCCCTGGCTGGACTACGGGGGAGCTTGCGCCGATTCGGTGGAAGTTGAAAGCAAGCTTGTGGAGCGTGCAGGCGAGATAGCGAGAGAATTGGGTGCGCAATTTCTTGAACTGCGCTCGGTAGAAGCTCACACTTCACACCTTGCCCGTCGCACTGACAAAGTCACTTTTTTGCTGGACCTTTCCATTGGGGCAGATGATTTGTTCAGAAAGCAGTTCGACGCTAAACTGCGCAATCAGATACGGAAGTCCGAAAAATCAGGACTGACCTCGGTGGTAGGTGGTAAAGAACTACTGGCCGATTTTTACAGAGTGTTTTCTCGAAATATGCGGGATCTTGGGACCCCGGTTTGGAGTAGTGGGCTGTTTGGCGCGGTACTGGATGTGTTTGGCCAGTCTGCCCGTTTGATAGTCGCAAATGACGCCGATGGACATACAATTGCGGGTGCTCTGGCTTTAACATTCAAAGACCGTATGTATGTACCCTCGGCCTCGGCCTATCGCAGCGCTCGTCGCCTCTGTCCCAATCATGCAATCTACTGGCGATTGATTTCAGATGCATGCGAGCAGTCACTTCGCTATTTTGATTTCGGTCGCTCGACTTGGGATTCCGGTACTTTTCTCTTCAAGAAACAGTGGGTTCCAAATCCCACGCAGTTGACATGGCAATACGATCTAAACCTCATCGACTCGGTCCCGGCGGTGAATCCCGGCAACAGCAAGTACAACCTGTTGATCGGCATCTGGAAACGCCTGCCACTACCTCTGGCAAATCTGCTGGGGCCGCGAGTCATTCGCAACTTCCCATGATGCTGACCCATCGTCCTACTGCCACTAAGACAATGCGATTGAGGCATTGAACATGCGAATGGTCGCGCCGGCCGGTATGCCGATCTCTCTCGGTGAAATTTCTCACGCCTTGTGGCTTCGCCTGACTCATCCTGATGCGGCTGATGAGTTTCGACAGGACATGGCCGATATGACCGGTGCATCGCATTGCTTTCTGGTCAACTCCGGACGGACCGCCCTATTCGTGTTGCTGAAGGCTCTCATGATGGTTAGCGGCAAGACGAAAGATGAGGTAATTATCCCGGCCTATACCTGCTACTCCGTAGCGGCGGCGGTTGTCCGGGCGGGGCTGAAAATCAGGCTTGTTGACATCAACCCGATGGCAATGGACTACTGTGCCGAGAGCCTAGCTCGGACAGATTGCAGGCGCGTTCTGGCCGCCATTGAGTGCAATCTATTTGGAATACCCGGTTGTTTCAGCCAATTGAAATCGGTTACCGAAGGCATGGACGTTGCACTGATAGATGATGCGGCACAGGCAATGGGTGGCAAGGCAGAGGGAGGCATAGTCGGTGCCCGCGGAGACGCGGGTTTATTCAGCCTTGACCGAGGCAAGAGTCTTTCTACCTACAGTGGCGGTGTTTTGCTGACATCCGATGATGGAATAGCGGAAGGGATTGAGCAACAGTTGTGCTCACTCGGCAGTGGCGGCGTTTTCTCGGAGGCGTCTTTAGTCGCAAAACTGACCGCGTACAGCCTGTTTCTTCGTCCGCAACTCTATTGGTTGCCGGAGTCACTGCCCTTTCTGGGCCTGGGCGAGACGGTGTATGATGAGTCGTTCGCTGTGAGTGGACTTTCGGTTCTACAAGGGTGTGCCGGTCAGGTTCTATTCGATCGGCTGTCTGCACTCAACGATCAACGACGTAAGGTCGCTACCGCGCTGGCAGGCTCATTGATAACTACCGGTGAATACGAAATCCCGGGCTACGGCGTGGAAAGCTGTCCTGCATACGTACGCCTTCCGGTTCTGGCAAGGACGCAAGAGGTCCGGGATTACGCCATTGAGAGGTTGCGTAACAGGGGTATTGTGGCGTCTCGAATGTATCCGACAACCATCCACAATATCCCTGGCATTAGGGACCGACTGGCGGGCGAAAGCAGGGAGTTCCCCGGTGCGGAGCGAGTGGTGCGCTGTTTGCTTACGCTCCCTACGCACCCGTATGTATCCCACTACGATATCGACGCGATTATTAGTTGCCTCTCGCACTTGCAGTGACGTTTGTTTGTATAATCATGGCGGTAAAACAGATCATCAAGCAACTGGTAGCGTCGTCGGCATACTATTCGGGAATGCTGCGCGCGGTCGCCTATGGCAAACGGGCACAGCAGGCTCGTTCGGCTCCCTTGATACTCCTATACCATCGCGTAGTTGATCCGGCCGATCCTGATGCCAATGCAGCACAGCCGGGACTGTCAGTGACGCCGGACACGTTTAATCGACAGATGGCTTTTCTCGCGGATAACTATCAACCGATGTCATTGGGTCGGGTGGTTGAGATGCTTACAAACGAGCAGGAAATTCCGAGGCGGACAGTGGTTGTGACCTTCGATGACGGTTGGCTCGACAATTATCGACAGGCTCTTCCCATACTCAGGAATCATCGAGTGCCGGCAACCGTTTTTATTTCGACCGACTTCATAGAGACGGGTCGCCTATTCTGGTTTGTCAGGGCAACGCGGTTACATGCGACAGGCTCTATAACTCGTGATTCATTGAGTAAGGCAATTGAGAGCGTCGATGTGGAAGATGGCTCGAAACTACCTGCAATATCCAGCGATCACGTGGCCGACCTGGATTGTTTTTGTGAACTGCTCAAGGGAATGGAGGGTAATACGATTGAAGGTGTCCTGGATGCCCTGTCCGATCAGCTTGCAGCGTCAGTCGACATTGAAAGCGCTCCTCGATTGACTCTCGACTGGAATGAAGTGAGGGAAATGTCGAGTGATCTTGTGGAAATCGGATCGCACGGTTGTGGCCACCATATACTGTCCCTACTGTCTGCCGATCGGCTACACGCTGAATTGCACGAGTCGAAGAAAGTGATTGAGACACGAATAGGGAGCGATGTTCGACTGTTTTCTTATCCCAACGGTGATTTTTCTGATGCTGTATGCAGCGCTGTCGAGGCGGCCGGATATTGCGGCGCTGTCACAGTGAATCAGGTTTCGTACAATTCGCCGCCCTCTCGGTTTGCCCTTCCTCGGATCAATGTCAATGAAGGACTTGCTGCGGGATACAACGGGACCTTCTCCCCCTCTTTATTTGCAGCACACCTGACGCGGGTGTTTTGACGGAATGGTTACAGTGGGTAAGGTGTTGGTTACGGATGGCTCCCAGCGTTCGACTCTGGCTGTGGTGCGTTCGTTGGGGCAACGATCGATTGCGGTTACTGTTGCAGAGGAGGGTCTTCCCTGTTTGTCCTCGCGCTCGCGGTATTGTCGGCAGTCGTTTCGGTATCCTGCGGCGTCTGACAATCCAGAGGGGTTTGTTGCATGTCTTGTGGATAGGGTTTCTACCGAGCAGTTCGATCTGCTGGTGCCCATGACCGATATCACCTGCCGCATCATCGGGCAATATCGTAACCGGTTCGAGCCGCACGTCAGGATTGCCCTCGCTGACGAGGAGGCGTTGACGATGGCGTCCGACAAAGGAGAAATGGTCAGCACTGCTCAAACCCTGGGAATACCTGCACCCGAGACAGTGTTCATCGATGAGTCGACCGATGTCGAGGCGCTGGCGCACAATGTGAGTTTTCCTGCGGTCATAAAACCGCGCTGTTCGGCCACAGCGGGGAAGGCAGGCTGGACGAAGCTGGGCGTTAACTATGTCTGGTCGACTGAGGAATTGATTGGGCGTATCAGGCAATGGGACAGATCCATACCATATCCGTTGATTCAACGGCGGGTGATCGGACCGGGCTGTGGAGCGTTTTATCTTTGCGATCACGGTAAACGGGTGGCAGGTTTTTTTCATCGTCGAGTCAGAGAAAAGCCACCCTCGGGAGGAGTCAGCGTTTTGCGCGAAAGCGTACCGGTAGACAAGAGAATGGACGATTATGCGACACGACTTTTGGCAGCTTTGCAGTGGCACGGAGTCGCAATGGTTGAGTTCAAAATCGATGAGGACGATGATCTGCCGAAACTGATGGAAATCAACGGGCGTTTCTGGGGGTCGCTGCAACTGGCCATCGATGCCGGGGTCGACTTCCCCTGGTTAATGTGGCAACTGTATACGTCGGGCAAAGCGGAATCGGCGCCGGAGTATCGTGTTGGAGTTAGGAGCCGATGGTTGCTTGGCGATTTGGATCATCTGCTGCTGCGCATTTTTCGAAGTCGCAGATCGCTGAACTTACCCGAAGGTGCTCCCGGTCGGCTGGCCGCGCTGGTCGACTTCGTTCGCTCGGGGCATGCCGATACGCGGCTGGAGGTTTTCGACCGTGATGATCCCGCTCCCGGCCGGTACGAGTTGGCCCAGTACGTCCGACATCTGTTAGGGGTCGGCCGGTAGATACAGCGCAATGGGCTACAGCGACGGACCAGTGGAGCCGATATCAGGCATATGAACGGGAAAAGACAATACTGAGACAATGGTTACAGACATGACCGCTTCGTTTGAGGCTGGAGATGCCGGGTGGCGTGGGGCACTGCATGTACACACGGAACTTTCACACGACGGGACGATGAGCCTGACCGAAGTGAGTCGGCTACTGAGGAATAACGGATACCAATTTGTGATGACCTCCGACCATTCGCAGGACGTTAATGATGAGTCGATGGCGCAGTTGGTCGAACAATCTGATCGCCTGTCTACGCAGGATTTTCTTATTATTCCGGGAATTGAGTTTACCTGTGATCATTGGATACACATTCTTGGATATGGCGTTACGATGGTATGCGCATCGCAGAAGCCTGCCGATGTCATCAACCATATACACCGACATGGCGGTCTGGCTGTGCTGGCTCACCCGACTATCCGGCCGTACCCGTTTGATCGTGACTGGATCGCCATGCTCGATGGATGCGAGATTTGGAACGTAGCTAACGAGGGAAAGTACATCCCCCAGACAAAATCAATACGCTGGCACCGGGAACATCGCCGGCTGAACGATAGCTTCAAGGGCTTCGCCGGCCTTGATCTGCATCGAGAGATTAACTTCGACAGGGTTGTTACTCTTGTCGATGCGCCGGCTCTTTCTAGAGCCGCGCTGATCGATGCGCTCCGAGACGGCAGGTATCGAACACAATCGGCGTGGTTTGAGGCGCCGTCAACAGTCGACCTGCCACCCTTGCGCCGAGCATCGCTGGCAACGGCTCGCTGTATATTGAACATTGTTCGCAAAGCACGTGATAGGGCACAGGCATGGACAAGCCGCACCGGATCCTCCAGGTAATCGAAACAAGCGGACCGGGTGGGGCTGAGGCCGTGTTCGCGAGCTTGGTGCAAGAGATCGACCGCACACGGTTTATCCCCGAACCGCTATTGCTCAAGAAAGGATGGTTTTACGACCATCTTGTCTCGCTTGGGTTGTCGGTGCATCTCTTGCCGACCAGACGTTCATGGGATGTGTCGTTTGTGCTTCGCTTGATCAGGTTCTGTCGGACTCGCCGGATAGATCTGATTCACTCACATCTACCGGGGGTGAATATCTATTGCTCTGTGGCCGGAGCGATCGCTGGAATCCCGGTTGTAACGACATATCATGGTGAGCTACACCTGCCGGGCAGTCCCACCCGTTATGCAACAATCAAGCACATGCTTGTCAGGAAGCTGGCCGATCGTATTGTATTGGTCGCCGATTTTCTCCGGGAGGGGTTTATCGAAGGCGCGGGATTTCCGACGGATAAGATATCTATTGTTTTCAACGGTATTTCGCTCTCGAATGTGTGCAAAGATTCTGAGAGAAGCGTCGCGAGAGAGGAATTGAAACTGTCCGACAATGATTTTGTGGTTGGAACCGTTGCCAACCTCCGCCCACCCAAGGGGCTGGAATATCTGGTCACTGCCGCTGCCCGGGTTGTCAGGCAGTTCCCCGGCGCACAGTTTTTGGTTGTAGGTGAAGGAGAGGGACAGATTAAGAATGCTCTGCTTGCTCAAATAAAGGAGCTGAACCTCCGGGACAATTTTCATCTGCTCGGATTTCGTGAAGATGTTCCGAGACTATTGAGTGCGTTTGACCTGTTCGTACTGTCGTCAATTTCTGAGGGCCTCCCGATGGCTGCGGTTGAGGCTATGGCCGCGTGCAAGCCTGTAGTTGCTACCAATGTCGGAGGTGTGGCCGAACTTGTTGCCGATGGCAAAAGCGGGTTCTTGGTCGCGCCAAGAGACACCGCTGGGCTCGCCGACAGAATTGGCGTACTCCTGAATGACTCCCAATTACGAGAACGAATGGGACAAGCTTGTCGGGAGATAGTTGAAAGCAAGTTCACGGTCGAGGCGATGGTTAACGGTTATCAGACTATTTATGATGAGTTGTTGGAGAATCGGTAGTGCAGGTTTGGGACTTCATCTTCTGGGTATCGCTGTCATTGATCTTCTGGACATACGCCGGATATTATCTACTATTGAAATTGCTCGGATTCGCTGCCGAACGAACAATAAAGAGAGCCGAGATCGAACCTGCTGTCAGTCTGATCATCACAGCTCATAACGAGGAACGACGATTAGCTGAGAAACTTGACAACACACTGGCACTGGATTATCCAAAAGAGAAGCTGGAAATCATTATTGTCTCTGATGCCTCGACCGATAGAACCGATGAAATCGTGCGCTCCTACGCCGAAAGTGGTGTAACGCTTTTAGTGATGGAGCAAAGAGGAGGCAAACACTTTGCGCAGGGACGAGGTATTGCCGCTGCAAACCACGATATAGTAGTATGTTCGGACGCGACAACCTTTCTCGCACCCGATGCTGTGCGCATGATGGTGCGCAACTTCGCAGACCCAACTGTAGGCTGCGTATCAGGTGAGGACCGCGTGAAGACGGCCGATGTCGACTCGGCCGGAGAGGGAGCGTATGTTCGCTACGAGATGAATCTAAGGCATCTTGAAAGCCGGGCGGGATCGCTGGTTGGAGTGAGCGGTTGCTTTTTTTCTGTGCGCAAGGAACTCTGTTCCACATGGTATGACAACATGTCATCCGATTTCTATGTGGCTATCCTAACATGTATGCGCGGATATCGCGTAGTCGCCGAAAGGGAAGCGATCGGCAGCTACGAAGTGCTGCGAGACCCCGGCAGGGAGTTTACGCGCAAGGTACGCACGGTTGTGCACGGCATGGAAGTATTGTTCCATCTGGCAGGAATCCTCAACCCCTTTCGCTACGGTTTCTACTCGCTACAGATGATCAGCCACAAGCTGGTTCGCTGGCTGGTTCCCTTTTGTCTTATCGGGGTTGCACTCAGCTCGGTGCTACTCAGTTCCAGCCACCCGGTTTACATTGTTGCCCTGGTGGGACAGGGAGCATTGTACCTGATGGCGGTGCTTGCGCACCTGTTACCCGGATTGGGGCGCCTGTCGCTATTCAAAATTCCGCTATTTTTTTTGATGGCCAACATGTCTATAATGGTGGCGTGGTATAGGTATCTGACCGGGCAAAAGTATGTCGTATGGGACTCAACAAAACGATAAGTGTGTGCCATATTATTTCCGGCGATCTGTGGGCCGGCCCCGAGGTGCAGGAGTATACGCAACTCAAGGCGCTACGCAAGAGGTCAGACTTGGTGTTTCAAGCTATTGTATTGAATCGTGGAAAACTTAG
>JBHHVC010000094.1:0-9989 GCA_046754125.1 Candidatus Zixiibacteriota bacterium | reverse complement strand
ACGGGAGTAATAATCCTGATGCCCTCGACCGCGCTTAGAACCGATATTGCGGGAGTGATCATGCCGTCGCCGTAGAGCAGGCAGGCCGCGAAAAGCCCCAGACCTATCAGGAGTGCGGGACTGCGAGCTGCCTTTCCCTTGAGAAGTGAGGTGAGTGCCATGACTCCACCTTCTCCTTGGTGGTCTGCCCGTACCATAAAGGTCAGATATTTTAGCGAGACTACAATAGTGAGCGCCCAAAAGATGAGGGATAGAACTCCGAGAATATTGGCCTGTGTCGGTGCAATGCCGAATTCACCGTGAAAGCACTCGCGTATCGCGTACAGCGGACTTGTTCCAATATCTCCGTAGACTATTCCCAGCGCAGCCAGAGATACGGTTGCTAAGGTTTTATTACGAGACTGTCTTTTCCGCTGAGGCGCCTTGTTGTTGTTCGTAGGGCCGTCTCTCCGCTGATTGGATTGTTCCATTTCAGATTTGTTCTGGCTTACCAGCGAATCCAGATTAGGTGATCAGGTCGTTTGGCTGTACATGTAGGTTGGAGCTGGTACATAGCCGAATTTGACAAATCTCTTTCAGTATGTCCACAAATATTCGCTCTTCAATTTCGATCGGTGTCGGACCCTGACTGGCCGGACTCCCCGGAAAGGACGCTAATCAGTCTCCATCTTTAGTCGGGGAGGACCACTGCCGGCGGCATCATGGCGGGTAAGTCTAATCAGCGACTAGTATTGTAGAATCGGAATGATGCTCACTGCATAAACTGTTAAGCCATGGCTCCGTTCCGTGAACGACGCCGACCAGTTCCAACGGGGTGTTGGCCCCTTTTCGTAAGTGGAACTGTGCCGCCGAGGGAGACCTTTTGTCCCCTCGCCAGGTCCAAACATCGACGCGCAAATAGCTGTCGGTCCTATAAAGCAGTCGGTCCGGAATCAGAATTTCCAGTTTCTCTGAGCCCGGTCGAAAGAGTTGAAAATCGTGCGGCTCGTGCTTGTGGCTATCGAACCAGTGGATTTCGTACTTTGTATTTCCGAGGTTTGCCCCAATAATATCAAGACCGAGGTCACGTAAGAAGAGTTTGTCGCCCTCAACGGCCACCGGCTCAATGGGGGACACCAGACCGAAGGAGTAATCTATGACTTTTCTTTTTCGCTCAATCAGAACATCCAAGAGGTACTGCGCAGCGTCCGGATCGTTGTACTCGGCGGCCTCAATGAGTGTCTTCAGGTGTGCCGGGGTCACTGCTGCCACCAATTTGGCTGCCCAGTATTTGTCGGCCTGCTGGCAGCGTTGCATCGGTTCGTACGGGTAGACATCAGTCCACTTGGCAGGGTCAAAGGCATCGGCTTCAAATGCCCCTATCGATGGCCATCTTGAGAACTCGAGGTTCTCCCATGGTTCGACAAGTGTGCCCAGCGTTACAAGGTTTCGACCAGCCTGCGACAGGCTGAATGCTTTGTTGAATCCATCCCACAAATTGTTGTGCTCAACTCCGTGCCCACCAAATGCCTCGCCAAAGTCGAGCGAATAGTGCCGAAGGTAACCGGTGGGCGGTTGGCCGATGTAGACATCGAGAGAGTTGTCTATCCGCATGTCAGAATGGTTGACGGGACAGTACATTTGAATGCGTTCCCTCACGTTTCATCAGGATATATTAGTAAATCCGAACAAAACGGCGGTTACACAACCAACTCTGCTCCGAACAGGGCTGTGGGCCGGTTGGTTCACATGTTTTGTACCGCAGGGGACATGCGACCCTTAATCTTTCCTTGACTGTCGTGTTTAACTCGCCTATTATCAGTGGATTACAAGAACTGATGCGACTAATAGTGGGTGAGTGGATTGATTTTTGGAGTGATTCTGGCTGGAGGTAAGGGAGAGCGTTTCTGGCCGCTCTCTCGCAGTGACCGCCCCAAGCAGTTTCTGAAACTGACCTCGGATAAGATCATGCTCGACGAGACGATAGAGCGGGTAAGACCGCTTATTCCTGTAGAACGAATGATGATTGTAACGGGCGAGTCAATGAGGGCGATAATACTCGATACCATCAGCTACGTGGGCGACGAGAATATTCTGACCGAACCAGTAGGTCGCAATACCTGTGTGGCTATCGGCGTGGCCGCAGTGCACCTGATGAAGAAGGACCCCGATGCTGTTATGGTCATTCTTTCGGCTGATCACCTGATCCGTCCTCCCGAAAAGTTACTGCAAATCCTAGAGGAGGGGTGCAAGATCGCGCAAAGCGAGGATAAGCTTCTCACAATTGGCATTGTACCTATTCGTCCGGAAACGGCCTACGGATATATCAAGCAGGGGAAGAAATACGAACATGCCGGCCAATACACCGTTTATGAGGTCGAAGCATTCACAGAAAAGCCGCGTATCGAAATGGCACACGACTACTATTACAGTCGGCAACATCTCTGGAACAGCGGCATGTTTATCTGGTCGGCGCGTAGTATACTGTCTGCGATTGAATCGTGTCACGGTGAGTTGTATGAGCAATTGACTGAATACAGAAAGAGCATAGGGACCGGTAGCGAAAAGGAAGCCAGGCGACAATTGTACGACCGGGCGACAGCGATTTCCATCGACTATGCGGTACTAGAAAATGCTGACAACGTGCTGGCCATAAAGGCGGACATTGTCTGGGATGATGTTGGGGGCTGGCGAGCCCTTGACCGGTATAAGGATCGAGACAATGATGGGAATGTGGTTGTTGGCGAGGCTGCGCTGCTGGATACATATGAAACAACAGTCCACAATGAGTCCGGGGGGCTGGTGGCCTGCTTTGGCGTGTCCGATCTAGTGATTGTCCGATCCGGGGATATCACGATGGTAACGCATAAGACCAGAGTAGATGACATGAAGCAGTTGTTGAGTCGGTTGAGAGACGATGATAAGACGCAAAAGTATCTGTAGCTTGCCCTTACTGTTGCTGGCACTATGTGTGTTCGGCTCTTGCAGCGCGAGCCGTCAAGGCCCCGAGCGCCCTCGAGTGCAAGCCGAGAAGGAGCAGAAGCCGCAGGGTCGATTCGATCCGTTTGAAATGCCTGCCGATCGGGATATTGTCCCTGAAAAGTATCCGAAAAGCGGAGCAATTTCCGGCCATTCAGAGATTGTTATGGAAACTCGTGCTCTTGATCCGGCGCCGGGCATTTCCATTGGTGTACCGACGGCATTCGATTCGACAAACAACCAGGTATTCCGAGTCCAATTGTTCGCCGGGAAACAGTTTGGCGAGGCCAAACAGTCTCTGCGAGTGGCCGAGGAGATTTTTGACCGACCAGTTTATTTGGATTATGAGGTGCCATACTATAAAGTGCGGGTTGGTAGTTTTGTGTCGCGCCGAGAGGCGGAAGAATATCAACTGCGGGCACAGGCCGCAGGGTACCGCAACTCCTGGGTTGTCGTGTCGTTTGTAAAGATTAACCGGGCTGCGCCGCTATATGAAATCGAATCCGAATGGGAACCGCTTGATAGTACGGAAATAGAAGACAATTTGCAGAATGAATAACATAGTGGAGATTATCGCGACGAATCCGGGCGAGCCCGAGATGAATCTGGTCGATCGCGTAACCTCAGCGCTTGAGTCAGGCGGGCTGGTAGTGGCTCCGACCGAGACGCAGTATGCACTCATGGCCAGAGCAGACAGTCAAGAGGCAATTGATCGAGTGTACCGGGTCAAGCGGCGACCCGCTTCGATGCCGACCTCTGTGTTTGTGCGGTCAGTGACGGCTGCGCAAACCTATGGAAAACTGAACCGAATCGCCGCCAAACTGGCTGAGAGCTATCTTCCCGGTCCGCTGACTTTGGTAGTTCCATCGAATGGCCTTGAGCAGGTGGCTCCTGATGGGAGAATAGGCTTGAGAGTGTCGTCGTCGGCGTTTATCATGGCTTTGACGACCCAGGCAGGGTTCCCAATTACGGCTACCTCGGCGTGCCTGTCCGGGCAGCCACAAAAGGCGACGGCTGCCGACATTGCCACTGAATTCGTCGGCGATGTTGAGTTGTACATTGACGGCGGTGTTCTCGATGGTCAGGCCTCGACAGTAGTAGACTGCTGCGGTGAGCGGCCGGTAGTGTTACGCGAAGGGGTGATACCGTCGTTGGAGATAGAAGCCATGGTGCGCGGAGCATTGACGTGAGCGATCGTTTTGTCATCCTCTTTGTTTGTACCGGAAATACTTGCCGCTCAGCGATGGCCGAAGGTGCGCTGCGCACCCTTCTGGAAAAGGAACGGCCCGGTCGCTTCGAAGTGATCTCGGCAGGGACCTCGGCAGCGACAGGCTTTCCTGCAACAGCGTACGCCATCGAAGCGAGCAAGATTTGGAACGCGAATATATCGTCACACGAATCTCAGCCTTTGACCGAAGAGTTGGTGACGAAAGCCGATCTGATATTCGGCATGACCAGCGCACATGTCGAGGAAATTCTGCGGCGGACAGACGACGCTGCGGGAAAGACATTTCTGCTGAAGAACTTCCCCGATTCGTTGATTGAGGGGGACGGTGTGGATGATCCGATAGGTATGCCGCTCGACCAGTACAATCAGACATTTATTGAAATTGGGGAGTGTCTGGGTCAACATCTGGATGCAATTGTAGAACTGATAGATGAAAAGATCAATGCCTCGCAGTAGCAAATTGTACACATTTATGCTGTTGGCGCTGGTCGGTGCAGGGGCCTTTCCGCTGGTTTACTTTGTGTCTGTAGAGACAGGGATCGCCCAGGCGGCAGTTGACTCAACTGAAGCGACAAGTGTCGATTCGACAGAGTTCGGACGTTACATCGAGAATGTTGCATTCGGTGTGGGCGAACGGCTGGAGTTTGACATCAACTACGGCTTTATCAACGCCGGCAGCGCCGTCATGGAAGCGACTCGACTAGTGGAATTTGAGGGCCGGCCATGTTACCAGATTGTCACTACGGCGAATTCCAACAAGTTCTTTTCGAGTTTTTACACTGTTGATGATCGTGTCGAGTCGATCATGGATGCTGTCGGATTGTTCAGTTGGCATTTTGAAAAGCGTCTCAGGGAGGGGAACTACAGGTCCGAGCGAATGCACAGGATTGACCAGCGCAACCACGTGGCGTATTACAACGATAAGGATACCATAGAGGTGACACCGTTTATTCAGGATGCCTTGTCTGCGCTCTACTATATTCGAACTCAGAACCTTGAACCGGGTAAATCGGTTTTCGTGGATAACTTTACTGACGGAAAGAGGTATCCTCTTGAAGTCAAAGTGCACCGCCGAGAGCGGATAACGGTAAAGGCTGGAACGTTCGATTGTCTTGTGGTTGAACCACTCATGCGTTCAGTTGGAGTGTTCAAGCACGAGGGGAAGTTGACAGTTTACTTGACCGATGATCTGGTCAAATTGCCGGTTCTGATGAAATCCAAGGTGCTGGTCGGGTCGATATCGGCCGAGTTGACCGACTATCATCTTGGAGAATTAGAGCTCTTCTAGCAGATGGCCCGCAAACGATCTATCCCAACACCGATTGATCTTTCGAGGGTCAGCCGATACTCGATAGGAAAACGAGCCAACAAAACAGAGTTAGCGTCGTTCGGGCGTCCCGTTCGTTCCCTGACCGGTTCGGACTTCTTTGACTCGCTGCCTCGTTTCTTGAAGGCGGATGATCTGCGTCTTTTTATTCGCAAAGTGGTGCAGGCTCGCGGTCGCGGATTGCCATTTCACCTGTTGCTGGGAGCGCATACAATCAAAGTAGGATTGTCCCCGATCATTATCGATTTGATGAAGCGGGGTATCGTGAGCGGTTTGTCGTTCAATTGCGCCGGACTCATCCACGATCTGGAGTTGGCATTTTTTGGGGGAACATCTGAGGACGTTCAAAAGGGTCTGAACGACGGCTCGTTCGGGATGGTCAGAGAAACGGCGGAGTTGTTTGCAGAAGTGTGTGAGTTGGCGCACAAAAGCGACATCGGGTTGGGTGCTGCAGGTGGCCAACTGATTGAAAGGGGCAAGGCTACCAACCGCAAACTGTCGGTGTTTGCTGTGGCGCACAAGATTGGATTACCGGTAACGGTGCACGTGGGGATCGGCACCGATATAGTTGTGCAGCACCCGGAGTTTGACGCGGCGAAAGTTGCGGCAGCTTCGCACATTGATTTCCGTATCCTGGCCAGGGTCTGTTGCGATCTCGATCGTGGTGGCGTTCTCGCCAACATCGGATCGGCCGTTATTCTACCGGAAGTGTTTCTTAAGGCGCTGACGGTAGCTCGCAATTTGAATAAGCGAAAGAGCAGGTTGACAACGGCCAATTTTGACATGATCATGCATTATCGTCCGACGGAGAATGTGGTGCGGCGACCCACCTCGTTGTCCGGACAGGGGTTTACGTTTGTCGGGCATCATGAAATCATGGTGCCTCTATTGGCCTGGGGGCTTCGGCGCGAGTTCAAGGCCGGTTAGAACAGGTTTGGAGAATTGATGGGTAGATTAGTTGAATGTGTACCGAACTACTCTGAAGGGCGGCGTCCGGAGGTTATCGATGCCATCTGTGAGGCTATTACCAATGTTGACGGGGTGGTACTGCTCGATAAGGAGATGGACTCCGACCATAATCGAGCAGTTGTGACATTTGCCTGCCATCCGTCTTTGGCTGTCGACGCGGCCTTTCGGGGCTATGAAAAAGCGGCTGAGCTTATTGACATGACAATGCACACGGGCGAACATCCCCGCATGGGGGCATGCGATGTATGTCCATTTGTTCCAATATCGGAGATGAGTATCGAAGACGCTGTGGAACTGGCCAACAGTCTCGGTCGCCGGGTAGGCGATGAATTACAGATACCTGTCTATCTGTACGAAGACGCACGTACCAAACCGTCGCGGAGGAATCTGGCCAGAGTACGAAGTGGAGAATACGAGGGCCTGAGCGAACTGATTGGGACGGATGCGTCTCGCGATCCGGATTATGGGCCACGAAAAATGAATCTCAAGGCGGGGGCCACAGCTATTGGCGTGCGTTTTCCGCTGGTTGCATTCAATGTCTATCTTGGCACCAATGAAAAATGGATAGCTGATCGAATAGCCGATGCCGTGCGATCGCTCAAGGGTGGCTACCGGTTTGTGAAAGCACTCGGCTTTGAGATCAAGGAACGCAACCAGGTGCAGATTTCGATGAATCTAGTGAATTACACCAAGACACCGATTTTTCGAGTATTTGAGACGATTAAATCCGAGGCGGCGCGCTACGGTGTGAATGTGACATCGTCGGAAGTGATCGGGTTGGTCCCCAACGATGCTATCCTCGACGTGGCCGACTTCTACTTGCGACTTGAGAACTTTTCTAGCGCCCAGATTCTGGAGGAAAAGCTCAGGGCCGCCAGCGAAGGCATGAGCGCTTCAAGCGAAACGTTTTATGATCGGGTAGCATCGTCGTCGCCCGCGCCGGGTGGTGGTTCGGTGTCGGCATCGGTCGGTGCGCTGGGTGCATCACTTGCCGCTATGGTCTGTCGCCTTACAGTCGGGAAAAAACAATATGCGTCGGTAGCGAATGAACTGACAAATGTACGGGATCGGGCCGATTCTTTGCGTGGCGAGTTGGAACAACTCATCAACACAGATGAAGAAGCGTTCATCAAAGTCATGGAGGCGTTTGCTCTGCCGAAGTCTACAGACGACGAAGTGACGTTGCGCGAGCGGACAATCCAAGACGCAACCAAAGAGGCGGCGCGAGTACCTCTTATAGTGATGAAGAAATCGCTTGAGGCAATGAAGCTGGCGCAGGCGGTTGCACGGAAGGGCAATCCCAATTCCATTACAGATGCCGGGGTTGCGGCGCTGGTCGGTAGGGCGGCTGTTGAGGGGGCAGGCTATAATGTTCGGATCAATTTGCAGTCGCTGGCGGACAAGGCATTTGTCGACGCCGCTAACGAAGAAGTGGCTGACATTCGGAATGAATCTGAAGAAGTTGCGTCGGCGGTGCAGCAGTTGGTAGAAAGCAAGCTGTAGATGCCCAACTACGTTGACCTGCATATGCATACCACCTATTCGGACGGGCTTCAGACGCCGGACCAACTCCTCGATCTGGTCCGATCCAGGGAGCTTGCCGCTTTTGCCGTATCCGACCACGACTCGGTCGGGGGATCGTCAGAGATTCGCTCGCTGCTCAAGGTGGGGGATCCTGAGTTGATTACCGGTGTAGAACTATCGTGCTCGGTGGGCGACAGCGATCTTCATATGCTGGGCTATTTGTTCGATCATGAATCTGTGGCTATGGATAATGCCTTGGTTTCCTTTCGGGAAAAGAGGAATCGACGCGCCCGATCGATGGTCGACAAATTGAGGTCGCTGGGAGTTGATATCTGTTTTGACGACGTGGAAAAGTATGCGGCGGGCGGTGCGATCGGTCGACCGCACGTTGCCGAAGCGATATATCAGTGCGGAGCGGTGGGCAGTTATGAGGAAGCATTTGAAAAGTACATAAAAGATAAAGGTCCGGCCTATGTGCCGAAGGAGAACTTCTCACCGGAGGATGCCATTGCTCTTGTTCGTGGCTGTGGCGGCGTGACTGTGTTGGCGCACCCGATGATCAATGAGAATCATAAACATATCGAAATGCTCGCTAATCTGGGGCTCGATGGAATCGAAATATATCATCCCTCCCACAAAAAGCGCGACACTGACTGGCTGCGCTGCGAGGCTGGGCGTTTTGGTCTGCTGGTCTCAGGCGGATCGGATTTTCATGGTCGCGACGGTCGCTACAGCACGGTTGGTTCGCAGAAAGTGCCGGTGGACTGTTTGGAGAAGATGAAAGCGCTGGCCGGAAAGCGACAATGCACCTGATGAATCGATATTTGCTTGTTACCGTGGGCATCCTGATAGCTGTTGGCACGGTTGTCAGGTCTGGAGAGCTGTCGTTAGATGCGCAGCGTGAGCTACTCGTTACATATGGTGTACTCACGGGACAGATTGATGCGGATCAACTGGAGCGGCTCGGCGTCACGCTTCCCGAAATGGAGCTTCCGATCAAGTGTGGAACGCCGCTTGTGATGACCTTTTGGGAATACCGCGACAGGTTTGACAAACAGTTGATGCAATCGCTGGGTGTTGTTGGAAGGCCGGTGCGTCCATCGCTTGATCAACAGTATGGCAGCCCGGCAGGCCGCTTTCTCATTCACTACACGAAAACGGGATCGAACGCCTGTTTTCAACCGACAGTCGACAGCGACAATGACGGGACTCCGGATTACATAGAATCCATCGGGGTGATTGCGGATTCTGTATGGGACAATACGATTCAGGGCTTGAAATACCCAGCGCCGCCAAGCGATTCGTTTTATCCTGACGGTGGCGACTATCGATACGACATTTATCTTCGCAACGAGGGAGGTCAGTTTTTCGGACTGACATTTGGAGATTCGATCATTCAGAATGATGCGCTGGCTGCACATTCGACCTCATTTATGGAACTGGACAACGATTACCAGGAACGGACCTTCAGCCAGTACAATTCCAGGCCGCTTGATGCGGCGCGTGTGACGATCGCACACGAGTTCTTTCATTCGATACATTTTGCCATGGACTTTAGAGAGAATGAAGCGGTAGATAACGATAACCCTCGGCAGTACTGGATGGAAATGTCGGCAACATGGATGGAAGAGCAGTTGTACGACGACATCAACGACTACTATACGGTGCTGAAGTTTTTTTTCGACGATCCCGGCAATTCAATCCAGCAGTTCAAGTCATTTGCTGACTTGCATCCATATGGTTCGATGCTGTTTGCATTGTACTTGAGCGAGAATTATGGTCCCAATATCATCAATGTCATCTGGCAACTTTGTGAGAATCTTGGCCCGGGGCCAAGTTTTCTGGTGGCGGCGGATTCGGCAATAAAGATCGCAAGCGGAGGGAGCGCGACCTTTCAGACATCGTTTTCGGAGTTTGCACTTTGGAACTTTTTTACCGGCAATCGGTCCGACCTGTTGCCGGCTGGCGTAGACGGCTATCCGG
>JBHHVC010000093.1:0-10055 GCA_046754125.1 Candidatus Zixiibacteriota bacterium | reverse complement strand
AGAGCGTCTGACTACGGATCAGAAGGTTGGGGGTTCGACTCCTCCTGGGCGTATTGATTCCCCTGATATACAATAGGTTACAGCGCTAATTGCACTTGGTGATTCGACTGAAAAGAACACCTGCCTGGAGCAGCGTTGGAGCCGTCAAAGGTTCCATATCATTAGTAATAGCCGCTTAGCCAAAGTAGCAGGATAATTGCTAACAGAACTGTTCCCAGAATCACAACCATGCTGTAGACCTTTGCAAAGAGCCTGATGCTATCCGCAGCCATTACTGAAAACTGACTGCGCCCTTGTTCGTTCCTGGTGGCCGATTCAGCAGTCCAGTAGATGCAAAGTCCAAACAACAGCAGCGTCAACAACAGGGGATATTGCCAGGCAAGCAGAAATGCTATGCGAAGATTCCATGTGATCAGAGCCAGAGCTATCGGCGGAGCATAATCTCTGCGATTGACAACCAAAGTGCTCGCTCCCCTGTCGAGCAGCAGCTTTACAAACTCATAATTCCCGTCGGTATCATCAATTAGTTCGTTCTCGAGATAGTCATAATGGGACCCATTGCTGGCAGCAGCCAACAATAGCGCGTTATCGCCCCAATCATCTTTCTTATTTACGTCGGCGCCACTATCGATCAACAACCCCGCAATCTCAAGTTTCGTGTTATGGTCCAAATTAAAAGACCAGGCCAGCGCGGTTAATGGTGTATACGGTTTCGATATTTGATTGACGTCAGCCCCGTTTTGGATCAAGACCCTGATTGCTTCCAGCAGTTCACTATCTCTTTGATAGAACTTACGTCTTCTCTCTTCTCCTCGTATGAACACTACGAGCGCTCGATCCATTTCCTGAAAGTGCGTCGCTAGCTGACACACTGTCTCATCGAACCCGTTCTCAAGAGCTATCCGCATTGCCGGCCAGTGCACCGAAACTCCACTGCTCAATAGCATCTCCATCAGAATCGTGTCCCGATTCTCGACAGCATAATCAAGCGCCGTATTGTTGTCTTGATCCTCGGCGTTGATGTCGATCCCGTATTCGATAAGCAGCTTTGCAGCATCATAGTTACCTTCGTATGCTGCATGGACAAGCGCAAGATTATTATGAAAGGCGGGCCAGGGTGTGCAACCGCCGCTCTTGCCCTTTTCAAGATTGCTCCTGAGCTTTTCGACAGACCCGTTGGCAATCAGGTTCCAGATGACATAATTGATTTCATTGCAATCTGCCCGCACATCGGGTACGACAGCCATCCCAAGCAGGAACAGCGATGCGATTGTGACAAGGTTCTTCACCAAAACGTATTTCACTTGCTATTCGCCATACTATGGGTAGTGTTACCGCTCTTGGCAAGACTGGCAGGAGTGCCACGCGAGGCTACCCGCTGGCTCAATGCAGCAATAATCAGCACTGCCGCATAAAGACACCTGCTATGCGTCAGCGGACTGACCGTTCCATAGGCCACTCGTCATCCGTCCAAAGCTAACAGGTTCGAAAGAGTCGAAGACAATATCTCGGACAAATCTCATGTCCCTCCACAGCAGATTGTATCCCTTCATCCAGCGCACAAATCGGACGCGTCGATTCCACCGCGCCATCTCTTCCTCGGTAGCCAGACGCCTGTTACCCGCAGTACCCATGAGTCTCACGGCGGGAGGAGTGGCGCATTTCCCAATGATGAGGGATCGCAAAAAAGTGCATTTACTGGCATTGACGGCCATCACACACACTCGAGGATTATGATCAAGGTTTGCAGGCATGGTGCGCGTAAACCTCTCGAAGAAGTAGCCGGTTTGGTTTTCACGAAGCACGACAGACCCGATGGGCGTGACATGCGGGGAGCCGTCAGCGTTTACTGTTGCGATTGAGTATTCTTGCGCGCAACCGAAAAGCTGCCGAATAGTAGCCCAATGATCACTTATCTCCATAATCTACCTCTTTGGAGGATGTCCTTTTGCACTGCCGAACCTAACGGTGCGACCCGATCTCCTTGACCAGTTCGTCTGTGAATTCAGTGGTCGAGCAGGTTCCGCCAAGATCTTTGGTCAGGTGATGTCCGATCGCGAGCGTCACTACGACGGACTTGAAGATACGGTCGGCCGCCTCTTCCTCGCCCAGATGCCGTAACATGAGCAGCGCCGAAAAGATCAGGGCGGTCGGATTGGCAAGATTTTTCCCGGCTATGTCAGGTGCGCTGCCATGCACAGCTTCAAAGACTGCGTAGTCGTCCCCGATATTTGCTCCCGGCACAACCCCTAATCCCCCGACCAGACCGGCAGCCAGGTCGGAGACTATATCGCCGAACATATTGCCGAGCAGGAGAACATCGAATTGCTGCGGGTCCATCACCAATTTCATGCAAAGGGCATCGACAATTTTATCTTCGGCCTTGATGCCCGGGTAGTCCACTGCGACCTTTGCGAATGAATCGAGAAACAAACCGTCGGACACTTTCATGATATTCGCTTTGTGCACCAGCGTTATTTTTTTCCGTCCGGCCTTTCTGGCATATTCAAATGCCCAGCGGGCGATATTTCGTGAGGCGGTTTCGGTAACTACCTTGATGGCCTGAGTTATGCCGGGGGAGATCAGCATCTCGATTCCAGAATAAAGGTCCTCAGTGTTTTCGCGCACAATTACCAAATCGACCTTTTCAAACCGGCTTGCTACCCCGCCAAGTGACTTGACTGGCCGCAGATTGGCATATAGATCGAGCTTCTTGCGAAGAGCGACATTTGCCGAGCGGAACCCTTTCCCCACCAGCGTAGTCAGTGGAGCTTTCAGGCAGACCTTGTTCGCACGAATCGACTCTATAAGCGCCTCAGGCACCGAGTCACCACATTCCTGAACTGCCGGGATTCCCGCCAATTGCCGATCCCACTCAATATCCACTTCGGCCGCCTCAATCACTCGCACCGTCGCCTCGGTTATTTCCGGCCCGATCCCGTCGCCGGATATTAGAGTCACTTTATGTGCCATATCTCAATCCTCATTTGTCGTTCTCTGATAAGCGCAAGTATATCGTTTGCCCTGAGATGAGTCAACTGTCGCAAGCGGTTGCCTGAGCGCTTGAGGCATGTTACATTGGAACTACTATGACCGACAAGCGAAAAGAAGCAGCCATCAAACTGACTGCGCAGGTAGCATGCGCCGGTTGAGCGTCGAAACTACCGCCAAAGTTTTTGGCCCGCGCGCTACTTGGTTTGAATCAGACCAAACACCCTGACCTGCTGGTCGGGTTCAATAAGGCCGACGATGCCGGTGTGTTTCGTATCAACGACGATACCGCCCTTGTGCAGACACTCGACTTTTTCACACCGGTAGTCGATGATCCCTACAGCTTTGGGCAGATTGCTGCCGCCAACGCACTTTCCGATATCTATGCGATGGGCGGTCGGCCGATTACCGCGCTCAACATTGTGGCATTCCCGGTCGGGCAACTTGACTCGGATATTCTGACCGAGATTCTTCGCGGCGGTGGTGACAAAATCGAAGAGTCGGGGGCTGTGGTGGTTGGCGGCCATTCCGTTAAGGACAGCGAGTTGAAGTATGGCCTGTCGGTAACCGGACTGGTCCACCCGAACAGAATCATCACTAATAGCGCAGCAAATCCGGGCGATCAGTTGTACCTGACAAAACCGCTTGGTATTGGGTTGATCACTACGGCAATCAAGAACGACATGGTCGACGATAGTCTGGTCCGGATCGCTATAGCCCAGATGGCACAGCTTAATCGCACAGCCGCAGAGATCATGGTCGAATGCAATGTGAATTCATCTACAGACATTACCGGATACGGCCTGCTCGGCCACGCTTTTGAAATGGCCAACGGCTCAGGGCTTACTGTACGCATCGAATCATCAATGTTGCCGATGATGCCAAAAGTGCAGGAACTGGCCGAGGCAGGGATGATTCCGGGCGGAGCGAACGCCAACCGGGAGTTTCTCGATGGGCAGGTTCAGTTTGATGACGGTATAGATGAGAATCTCGTGCATGTTATGTTCGATCCTCAGACTTCAGGTGGTCTTTTGATAGCCGTTGACGAAGACCGTGCATCACAGTTTGAGCAATTGGCGGGCGAGCGAAAGCAATTCGCTCAGCGAATCGGACAGGTCGAACCGCGAGGTTCCTCGCCACTGATCATTGACTGAGATGAGCAGCCGTTTTCGCTCAGTCCAACCGCTGTGGTATGCCGTTGCAGTTCTGGTTCTGGCCGGAGGGTTTGTCTTTTGGCTGTCCGACCTGACTACTGATCCGCCAATGAATTATTCGGGGTTGGGGCAGTCGCTCTCCACCGATCCGGCCCAATATGTCTTTCACGCCGGCAACCAGATTGAGTTTGGCGAGTTCGACCCGTTTGATTATGCCCGCTGGACTGTGTACCAGCATTCTCTAGTGTCGCTGGTTGCCTTGGTCGTCTTTTCGCTATCAGGTGTATCGATGGCCAATGCGGCAATTGTCGGGATCGTGCTTGTGTTTGCCGCTTTAGTTTTAATAGGCGCGGGTATTGGCAGACATCATTCGGCGTGGGTTGTAGCTGCGGTGATGACGGTGTGCATTACCAACGTCACACTTTATACATACGGGCAACTTTCTTATCTGGAAAACGGCCTACTGTTCATCACAGCGGCGCTGTTTGCTCTTTACTGCTGGAGGTCCGATCGGCTGTGGGCCGCTATTGTCTGCGGCGCGCTGGCCTCTGGCGCCATGCTCACCGGCAAGTTGTTTGGAGCGTTGCTCCTGCCGGCTCTGTGCGTCAGCCTCTATTTCGACGGACAAAACCGACGACTATTTCGAATCGGGCTGGTCGTTCTTTCGTTTTGTATCACCTCTGTGCTCTTGTCCATCTCTGTCTTCGGCGCCGACTTTGGTGCAGCCTTTGGCTATCTGTCTGAGCAGAGCTATGGTCTGCGAGGATTTCCCGACGGGCTTAGTTCACCCTGGGCTTTTGCCGAACATCTTTTTGGATATGGTTTTTCCAATCGACTGTTCTATTTGAACCCGGACTTGCTTCTGTTTGGTGCTACCGGGGCCTTGACGCTGCTGATGCGGAGGGGTGCCGAACCGACCGAGCGCATTTCCCCGGCTGTACGGTTGTCCGGGTTTATTGTTCTGTTTGGCCTGATAGGATTGGCGCCGCTTAATTATTCCCCCATTCGATATGCCCAATTTCTGATACCGTTTTTCGCCGTGCTCTCATTCGCTTCGCTACACTCGGCACTGAATCGACGAACGGCAACTCCGTTACCGCTTGATCGCCTGTCGCTGTCGGCCGTATTTGCGGTTCTCTGGGCGCTGAGTTTTCACCTGATCGGCAACATGTTTTACTTCAACGTCATGCCACCACCGGTCCGAAAAATCTGCTGGCTGGCTTTTGCAGTCGCTCTCGGGCTGACTGCCTGCTATTGGCAGATGAGTAGAATAGTGACGATCAAACCGGGGAAGCGCGTCTTGATTGGGGTTACTCTCGCGTTGATTGTGCTATCCGTGGCGGTCAATGGCTTTCGACTCAAGCGGACGCATATCGACGAAAACAACTACAACCTGCTCGAGGCCAACGAGGATATGGCCATGATACTCGGGCAGGATGCTGTTGTCTCGGGACCGTATGGACCTGCCCTGACACTGAATAACCACCTTCGTTCGTTCATTCACCTGTTTGGAGTCGCTTCTGTCGACACAATGCTGTTCACTCGGTATCCAATTACCCATCTGGCCGTTGATGCTTCCAACTGGCAACAGGCCTCAAGGGACTATCCCGCTCTGGCAAAAGCACAGCCTGTTACCACCTACTGGATTCGCGATGTGGAGATAGGAGTCTATTCTATCGGGCCGCTCTTCGGTAAGACTGAGGCAACCGCCTATAAGCCGACGCTGTTTGAACAAGCGTCAAGTTTGTATATGGCTGGAAATGCTGACTCGGCGGGCCGAACGGTGGCGCAGTTTCTCAAGGGTCATCCCGACTCAAAATCGGGACGGATGCTTCTGGTCCAGACGCTGCTTGAGCTTGGTAAGACCGAACCGGCTAAGCAAATCATGGTATTGTTGGCGGCCGATTTTCCCACCGATTTCAATATCCAACTGCAGTGCGGTCGTCTTCTTCAAGTGCTTGCGCTGCAATCCGGCGACAGGAACTTGCTAAGCAGGTCGCAGTCGTACTACGCCCAATCCGCTAAGGTTAATCCATTCAAGGCGGACCTTGCTAATCGTTCTTTTGTTCAGATTCTCCAGCAATATGGCCAACCTGCGCCGCCCCAGACGCCGTAGAATCGATAGGTCCACCTGGCTTGATCCCGCAGCAAGCTGTGGGCCACATGTCACACCACGTTGCCTCCCGGCACCTACTTGATCTTGAGAAAGTAGTACGACAAGTCAGGATAAATCATAATGCTGCTCTCCCCAGTACGCTCATTTAAGTATGCATCAGGTGGCCACATTCCCCCCTGCTCTGGCAGGGGCAGGTCCCGATGTCCAGGCCTTTCTTCTCTTCAACCCACTGCCAAAAGGACCGATAGTCATAAAACCATAGTTCTCTATCGTCTGTTTCATCATACTCCCAGTCCCGGTATCGACGTATGTGGTGCCGGTCGTGAAGACAAACTTGTGAATGTATTGCCCGCCCGGCTGCACGAAGAGCGTGTCCGCGCCTTCACCGTGGTTGGCTACCCATGTGCCGACTAGTTCGTCTTTGGGGAGTGGCCTTCTTTCCACGCAACCGCCCAGCCATAACGCCATAAGACATAAAGAAATTATACGAAATGTTGTCATGGCGACAGGATAGTATTTCTGAGAACAAATCACAAGATTCAACGCCTGATCGGAGTTGGCCTTATCCCACAGCAAGCTTGTGGGGCACCGGGAAACCAGGGATGATTTTATCCTGTTTCAAAGTTGTGTGCACAACCATACAATACATGTTGATTATTGTCTTGGCGCGAACCATTTGCCGGAAAATTCCGTTTAATCTTGTACAGGCACGAGAGAAAGTTGTTGTTGACGCTCGCGCCGGTCCGGGTTAATTGTGAATGGATTCTCTTAAGGAGGGGTTATGGAGATTGGGGTCATTTATTCGAAATCGGACCCCCAACAACGCGAAACGGTGAGTTTCGTTCGCAAGTTTGTCGAAAGGCGTGGTATCCTTGCTCGTATTGTCGAGCAGGAAAAGCCGGTTAAGTCCATCTCGATTGTCATCAATGGTCGCCAGCTAAGAGACATGCGAAGTGGCGCTCGCAGCGGTGATAGCAACACATTTCCCGCAGCAACTGATATTGCCCGTCTTCTCGAAGAGGAATGCTGGCACCTGTAAGTTCGTCGACCTAGTGTGATTAGGCATACGCTTTACCCGCCGCCCTTGTCAGGCAATCGGTCATTCTGTATACTATCTGCATGGATTCCAAGCTGATCACTGATTTTGTCGTTGGCGACACGATTACCGGTTTCTTCGGCGTCCGCAACAAGGAAATCCGGGATTTTACGCGCGGCCGATATGTCAAGCTCGAAATTGGTGACAGCAGCGGTCGTATCCTGGCGAATATCTGGGAGCCGGACCAGTTTGCAATGGAAGACCTGACCGAAGGGATGGTGGTCAAGGCGCGCGGCACAGTGACAGAATTTAACCATAAGCTGCAACTCAAGATCGACCGCATCCGACTGGCAGAAGACTCCGAGTACAGCCTGGAAGCAATACTGCCTCACTCGGACCAGTCACCCGAAGAGCGCCGCGCTCGCATTGTGGCGTTAGCCGATAAGATCGAAGATAGTTATGTCAGCCAGTTAACATCCGCTTTTCTCGACGACGAGCAATGGTTCGAACGGTTTTTGCAAGCTGCCGCCGGGAAACTCTGGCACCATGCCACAGTCGGCGGACTAAGTGAGCATTCGGCCAATGTTGCCGAACTGGCCTTGCGCGTGGCCTCGGGCTATGATTTCCTGAACAGGGACTACCTGATTTTTGGCGGGATATTTCACGATGCGGGAAAGATGGATACGTACAAGACCGGTGCATCGATAGATTACACGAGCGAAGGACGGCTGATTGGCCACATTTGTCTTGCCGATGTCTGGGTCTGCGAGCGGGCATCGAAAATCGAGGACTTTCCGCCGGGACTTCTGATGAAACTGCGCCACATGATCCTGTCACATCAAGGACAGTTGGAGTATTCTACTCCGATCGTGCCGCAAATGCCGGAGGCGTTCGTTCTCTACTACTGCGACGAGATCGACAGTAAGATGGGAGCTATCGACCGAATTCGCCGTCGCCACACCGATAAGGGATGGTCCGAGTGGGTGAATTTGCTGGGACGCCATCTCTATTTTGGTGAGGATTCGGATGGATGAGGCGCCCGGCAGCCGCGACATCGTTCTGGAAACCATCGCCCTCACCCGCAAGGTCAATTCTGCAGAGGGAGCAAGATGCATCGTCAATGAGTTTTCGTTTCAGTTTTGTCGCCGCCATGTCTACTGCCTTATCGGCCTGTCCGGAGCAGGAAAGTCGTCGCTGTTGAGACTGCTGAATCGACTCGACGACCCTACATCGGGACAGATTCTTTTTCACGGCGTTCCTCATATTAAATACTCTCCACCACTGCTTCGCCGCAAGATATCGTACTTGTTCCAGTTGCCATACTTGTTCGACGGAACTGTCAGAGACAATATCAGATTTGGCAGGCAAGAGATTAGCAAGAGCGACATCGCTCGGCTAGCCGAACGGGTTCATTTGTCGCAGAATATGCTGGACTCTCCGTCCAAGAATCTCTCCGGTGGTGAACGCCAACGAGTGGCTCTTGCCCGCGCGCTAGCTACTGAGCCAGAGGTGTTGCTGCTCGACGAACCTACTTCGTCGCTTGATCCTTCCCACACCGAAGCAATCGAGGCGCTCATTCTCGAACTCACTTCGTCGACAGACCTTTCCGCACTTGTTGTTACCCATGATCCTCAGCAGGCCATTCGAATAGGTGGCGAGACTCTTCTCATGGCCGACGGTCACCTTGTCGAGCATGGCCCCCCAAAGCAACTGCTTGAACACCCAGAGACGGAAGCCGGGCGGCAATATGTTCGGCGAGAGAGGTCATGACACTGCCCGGCTATCAGGAAGTGCTGCTTTCGCTGGTACTGGTGGCGCTTGCCTTCGGCATCAGTCGATGGTGGCGTTTACCTGTATCTAAAGAAATCGTAACAGGTTCGGTCCGATCGTTCGTGCAACTTGTCGCTGTCGGCTACGCGCTTGAGTTGATATTCGATCTGAAATCTATCTGGGTCATTCTATTGGCCATCGCGGTGATGATTGTCGTTGGTGCTCAGGCAGCGTGCCACCGTGTCACTCAACTCAAACGACCGTTTGGAATTGTCCTGGCAGCGATGTCGGTCGGTTCGCTGGCTACGCTCGGGTCCATGCTGGCAGTGGGAGTTATTTCTATGAAAGCTCGCTACGTCATTCCGCTGGCCGGGATGATTATTTCGAACGCCATGAACGCCGCGGCAATCAGCATGGAACGTGTCTGCAGCGACATCTGCTCGCGTCGAGATATGATCGAAACTTCACTGTCATTGGGAAAAACCTGGCGAGAAGCAGTGTCGGGGCTGATTTCCAATGCTATTGTCGCGGGAATGATATTTATTCTAAACTTCATGAAAACGGTCGGGATCATAGCCTTGCCCGGTGCAATGACCGGCATGATCCTCGCCGGAGCTTCGCCGCTGGAGGCTGTGCTTCTGCAGGTCATCGTGGCATACATGCTGGTGTCGGCGGTAACTTTGACGGCGGTAATGGCGGTAGAATTGACCGTTCGTCGCTTTTTCACTTCGGCCCATCAACTGCGACCCGAGTGATTTTCGGCTGGGCGAGCGGCACGATTTCGATTCTCCAAGTACGCTTTCGCGCATTTGTCCAGAAAGTTAGAGCTTGTGAAATAACCTATTTATTGTAAATTGGCCGATAATATGAGCCTGCCGGTGTAGCGGTACGGCTGGACGGAGAGGTGGCCGAGTGGTTGAAGGCGCACGCCTGGAAAGTGTGTATAGGTAACCCCTATCCAGGGTTCGAATCCCTGCCTCTCCGCCAT
>JBHHVC010000092.1:0-10153 GCA_046754125.1 Candidatus Zixiibacteriota bacterium | reverse complement strand
GGGCGACAACTTCCGTGCCCTGTTCTTTGGGCTTGGTTCCGATGGAACTGTAGGAGCTAACAAGAATTCGATCAAAATCCTCGGAGAAAACACTGACGGCTATGCCCAGGGCTACTTCGTATACGACTCCAAAAAGGCGGGAGCGGTTACCGTTTCCCATGTTCGGTTCGGAAAAAATATCATTCGTAAACCATATTTGATAAACACCGCCCAGTTTGTAGCCTGTCACAACTTCTCGTTTGTTGAAAAATATGACATGGTAAACCAACTAACCGATGGCGGCACCTTCTTGCTCAATTCCCCCTATGGGCCAGAGGAAGTTTGGGATCGGCTGCCTATAGAAGTGCAGCAACAGATCCTTGATAAGGACGCAAGATTTTACGTGGTTGATGCGAACGCACTGGCCAACGAACTTGGTCTGGGCGCTCGAATCAACATGATTATGCAAACAGCTTTCTTCCTCATCTCAAAGGTCCTTCCCGAAGAAAAGGCAATCAAGGCAATCAAGGATTCTATCGCCAAAACCTATGGGGCCAAAGGAGAAAAGGTAGTTGCGATGAATGTGACTGCCGTGGATGCGGCGAGAAAAGCTCTGCATCAGGTCGAATACTCCGATGCTGTCACCAGCCAGATCAAACGCCCGCCCATAGTTCCTGATAATGCTCCCGACTTTGTACAGACAGTTACCGCAGAAATCATTGCCGGCAGGGGCGATGACCTCCCGGTTTCGGCATTTCCGGAGGACGGGACCTACCCCACCGGCACAACCAGGTATGAAAAGCGAAACATCGCTACCGAGATTCCGCTGTGGGACAAAGAAACCTGTATTCAGTGCAACATATGTTCGCTGGTCTGTCCGCATGCGGCCATTCGTCCAAAGGTATTTGACAAGAAGTTTATCGAGAAGGCTCCGCCCGATTTCATGTGGGTAGAGGCAAAAACCAAACAGTTCGCGGGTTTGCTTTACACGCTTCAAGTGGCGCCGGAGGATTGCACCGGATGCGTTATTTGTGTCAATGCCTGCCCGGTAGTGGCTAAAGACGATCAAGGGAACAAGACGGACCATAAGGCAATAAACATGGTACCCCAGGCGCCTATTCGCGAGAGAGAGAGAATTAACTGGGATTTCTTTATCGACAAGCTGCCGGAACCCGACAGTTCTCGATTCAACGTCGAGACAGCAAAAGGATCGCAATTTGTCACTCCCCTGTTCGAGTTCTCAGGAGCTTGCTCCGGCTGCGGCGAAACCCCCTACATCAAACTCATGACCCAGTTGTTTGGCGATCGTGCCCTCTGTGCCAATGCTACCGGTTGCTCGTCCATTTATGGAGGCAACTTACCGACAACTCCGTACTGCCAGCGCTCCGATGGTCGAGGTCCGGCCTGGTCGAACTCCCTTTTCGAAGACAATGCCGAGTTTGGAATGGGCATGCGTCTGACTGCCGATAAACTGCGCGAGTATGCTCTGCTTTTGACAAAGCAACTGCTTCCGGAAATGTACGACGGGCTGGCCGATGCCGAGCAAACATCCGGCGAGCACATAGAGCTGCAACGTGAGCGCGTTCGGGCATTGGTAGAGCGACTCAAAGACATGGACGAATCGGACAAAGTGATTGCCCTGAAAAACGTTGCAGAGTTCCTCGTCAAGAGATCGGTCTGGATTATCGGGGGCGATGGTTGGGCCTATGACATAGGCTTTGGCGGCCTCGATCACGTTTTGGCCTCCGGAAGAAACGTCAATCTGCTGGTACTGGATACAGAGGTTTACTCCAACACTGGCGGGCAGATGTCCAAGGCAACACCGCGCGCCTCGGTTGCGAAATTCGCGGCCGGAGGCAAGCCGACGCCGAAAAAGGACCTGGGGCTGATGATGATGTCTTACGGGAACGTCTATGTCGCCCAGGTTGCTATCGGATCCAGTCATAACCAAACAGTCAAGGCAATGGTAGAGGCAGAACAATTCGAGGGTCCTTCTCTGCTGATCTGCTACGCCCACTGCATCGCACATGGTATCGACATGTCTCATGGCATGGCAGGCGAGGACAGAGCAGTCAAATCCGGCCATTGGCTCATGTATCGGTTTAACCCAAGCTTGATCGACCAGGGGAAGAACCCGCTGCAGCTTGACAGCAAACCACCCTCCATTCCTTTTCAGGACTTCGCCTATGCCGAAGCGCGCTTTCGCACATTGCTGAAGCAGGACGCGGAACGCGCCGCCAGGTTGATGGCTCAGGGTCAACTGGATTGCGATCGCCGCTGGAATCTTTATCGCCAGCTTGCGGCAATGGACTACTCAGGTTTGACCGGGAAAACCACCTGACCCGGCACCTGTTTGTACTTAGCAGACCTCCTGACTGCTTTTGACATAGACCCGGGCGAATCTTTCATTAGACTCGCCCCTTTTTTTGTGCAATCCGGCCTTTACTCTTCATATCAAGATTCCAGTCCGTTCTTCCGATACTAACATAAACGCGAGGGAATAAACACGACAGGAGGACAAATGCGCCCCACAACAACCCTACTATTATCGATGGTGCTTCTTGGCACTCTGGCTTTGACTGCTTCCGCGGACACTGAATCGGACATCGTAAGCCGGTACATGAAGAAGACAGAAGCAAAGCAAGCCCACAAAATAGCGTGGCTGTCGGCTCAGTTTTCATCTGTCCGCATTAATCGCAATAACGACTACAATACTTTTGCCTCTTTCAATTCTGACCAGATCAGCGGCAGTTCTCTCAACTGGCTTGACCAGGCGCCTTCGTTTGGACTCGAGTTTGGACTGGTTTTCAATGAACGTTTTGCCTGGTCGCTGGGTGGCGAATACTGGCTGAAGTTGGGACAAAACGACAACACTCCTTCCACCTACACCCCCCCCGGAGGGAGCGGACCGGTCTCTGCCACTATAGTGTCTGAAATCAAAGTCTATGGGCTTTCCACTGGGATGCAGTATTACTTTATGGGGCACCCCTCAGCAGCCAACCAGCTAACCAGATACGCTTTGAGGGCTGGTGGATCTGTAGGCCTCTATCAAGCAACCTGGGACCTCTGGCCAGAATACCAGAACCTCAATCTGGCCACTTCTATTGCCGAAGGCGACAATATCTCCTTCAAAGGCACAGCCCCTTCCTTCAGCATCGATCTCGGACTCGACTATCCTACGTCAATCTTTGGACTGGCTCTGGGCGTGGATGTCAGCTACCTCTATCTGAACTTCACCAACGTCGCCTGGTATAATGTCTACGACGAAGAAATCGTCGCCACCGTTGACGGAAGCGCCGACGGACGGGTGGATCTGAACCTGTCCGGTCCGAGAGCCAGGCTCGAACTGAAACGGTTTATTGGCTGGTAGGAATGGACTGAAGCTATTTGAGTTGACAGGGGCCAGCCAGCGCATCTAATTGGCCCAAAAGTGGCTTACAAAAACTGGAGCGAAGAAATTGAACTCAAATACGAAGTTGCTGGCCCTGACATGCTGTCTGCTGCTATTCTCAATACCTGCCCTGGCCGCCACCATCGGCAAGCTACCTGCTGAAAAAGCTGGTGAGATCGGTTCTCCAACCGGCAAGATAGCCTTCATCCGTAGCGGTGATGTATGGATCATGAATGCCAACGGAGCCGATCAGGAGAAGATCACTGAAGTGACCAATGCCGACGGCCGCCTGAGTTGGTCACCCGACGGCAAGACTATCGCTTTCACTCGATCCGGCTTGGTTGACTTGCAAGGGCCGGACCTGCTGGGCGGCAAGCACAAAGTCTATGACATCTTTCTGGCCTTCGTCGACTCTGCCTATGTCAACAATCGACAGTGGTGGTATCGGATCACCGACGACCTTGGAAGCCGCGACCCACAGTGGCTGCTCGATGGGCGTATCCTCTATTGGAAAGACCTGCACGCCAACACCGTCAACGCCTTCACCCCCAACTACCAGGTCTGCACGATGGACAAAGAGGGCATGAATATCGAAATACTGCGCAAGGACTGGCAGAACTCTTACGAAGAGTTCCTAATCTCACCTTCAATGAACAGCGCGGGCGACCTCGCTGTTGTTGACATGTTCAATCAGAAGTCTCAGGGGTTTGCGATATTGAAAAAGAGCGAGTACATGCTGTCAATGGACACTATCAAGATTCGCGCTCTTGATAACCAGAATATGGTAGCGCCGGCCTGGTCGCCCGACGGCAAGTGGGTCGCCTATGTCAGCAACAATTTGAATCAGCCCGGCCTTTTTATTACCGATTCCGACAACTCACAGCGATACCTTGTTGCGCAACCGCCTGTTGGATCATATATCAACACGGTTGCCCCGTCCTTCTCGCATGACTCCAAGTGGGTAACCTACAGTACAACTGACGGATCGATCTGGATTTGCGACATCACCGGCAAGGGAGCACGCCGCCTTACGCCATCGGGATTGGACAAGTTCCCTGCTTGGTGGCAGACCCCACTCAAGCAGTCAAAGTAGCAAACGGCAGGCCAGGCACTGTCTGACGACACCATTTTGTGGGCGGCAGACGTCTCGTCTGCCCCTTAAGAGTTTCTGATGCTAAGCAGCAGACCAGAGATCTGCCAGCCACAAGCATAATACCAATGACGTGCGGTATGAATACGTAGGGTGGGCACCTGCCTCCGCATGATTTACGGAGTGCGCGAGTATCAAGTGTATGCAGCTACGACGGAGCGTGCTGGTTTGACGGTTGACGGAGGGAATGACAGCAGTGATGACTACAATTGTCAATCGCGGGCGGTCAAATCCTGTACCATATCCTTGATCTCCTGAAAATGAAACGGTTTGGACAAGACTGTTTGCACGCCCCTGAGGGTTGCATCTTTGTGATCGAGTTGAGTGCCCCAACCAGTGACCATCGCTATCGGGGTGTCGGGCGATTTTTTGTGCACTCGCCCGGCCAGCTCCAGCCCGGACATGCCGGGCATTCCTAGGTCGGTTATGAGCAGGTCGTAGTTACCAACATCAAAAGCCTCCAGAGCCGAGTATGCGTCGGCACATACTTTTGGCTCGTGACCATCAAGAGTCAGCATGTCGGCAAGAACCTCGCGAATCTGGACATCGTCATCTACTACTAATACTCGCAGGCGCGTCCGTTTCTTGTCACGCCGAGTGATTTCGGAAATCTCGTCATCTGAGGATGACTTGGGTATGTCGAGTGTAAAGCTCGTACCTTCGTCCGGGTTCGAATGGCACGACACCTCCGCTCCGTGACGGATCGCAATGCCGTGAACGACTGAAAGTCCTAATCCGGACCCGCGTGTTTGTTTGGTTGTGAAAAAGGGATAGAAGAGCTTTCCCCGTATTTCATCAGGAATCCCCTCACCACTGTCGTGCACTGAGAGGTGGTATTTGCTTTCATCCTCCCGGAGTCTGATCGTCACGGTGCTGCCCTCGGGCGCATGCTCCACGGCATTGATCAGTAGCCGGCCCAGGGCGCCGATCATGTCTGCCTCGCATCCGTCGATCTTAGCTGACTCGCACGAGGTATCGACAATAATTGACAGACCTTTCTTGTCGGACAATTCCTTGAATGAGAAAGATGAGTTTTTCAGGGAGTTACTGACGATTTCGCCCAGATCGACCTTCTCCAGCTTTTTGTAGCGGACACTGCTGGTGAATTCCTGAATACGCCTGATCGTTTCTGCCCCTTCGAGCGCAAGCGACTGCACTTTGCCAAGCTCAGAAAGAACCGCTTCATCTTCACATTTCAACTGCATAAGTTGGATCCGTCCGACAATACCCCCAATGATATTGTTGAACTCGTGGGCTACTCCCGAGGTCATGTCGGCAAGAGCCGCCAGCGTCTCCATGTTTGCAACCTGCAGCGACGATGTTTTCAACCTGCGATTTGAAACCTTGAGACTCATGACAAGCATGGCGTTGCGCAAAATTGTTCGCGCAAAGAGCCCAAACACAGACAGCAGTTCCTTGTCATTGGAGCTGAACCCACTTTCTGAACGAGTCCAAACCACGAGAACAAGCTGCAATGTCGAATCCGGGACGATCGGCAAAGCGATTACGCCGGTCATGGATGGTGGGAAACGATCGGACAGGTCCAAACAGTACTGGCAACGACCTGCGGCTACAAAGGGCGAGGATCGTGTCTCCTCCGTTACGACCTTGGCAAGCTCGTCGGCAAATCCGAATGCGGCAGGTGTCTCGTCCAGCAGGTCCGCAAGTTCGAATCCGGCTCCGGGCTCGCTTTCCTTGAGCAGACAGCAACCCGAAACCGGCACAACCTGTCGGGAGCGTCTTACGATTTCGTCGACCATTGCCCCAAATCTATCTTCGCCTATTGGAAGATCAAACATAGCTATCAACTCTGACAAACGCGATGCGTAGTTGTCGGCCGAGAGTACGTCGTTGGTCGAGTCCATGACCGCAGTTATCAGGCGGACTATCAGTTCCAGCGCCGAATCTGACTCAGTCCCGTCCGGCGGTGGACACGCCTTCCAATAGCCGACTACCACGCCACGAAGCTGATCCCGGTCGTAGAAAGGAAACTGGTACGACCAGCCAAACTCATTGTGCACCGCAAAATTGTCGTCGCTGATTCCACGCGCCACACCCGGATCGCTGTCAAGCCCGTGACGCCGAAACTCCCTAGTCACTGAGGTCCGTTGACGAAACCAGCGATCCTCAAATAATTTTAGTCCCCCGACCTCTGCCTCTTTGTCCCACCAGAAGGCTACAGGAATGGGACTATCGTTACCGTCCTTACGATACAAAATGGCTATGAAATCACACGCAAGTAGACGACCGGCCAGTTGCGCGATCAGATCGACCTGGCCAATTACCTGGTCCAGCCCCCGACCGAAGCTTGCCTGAAAGTACTTCCGAATGAGCTGTGCAGAACCCGACATCAGCAACTCTCAGGCTTGGCTATGTCTCGGTCGTGTGCATAGTCCGAGCCGTCCGCTCGGGAATCGCCATTCAGGGTCAGTACCAATGCGCTATCTCCTTCCAATCCGATGCTTACATTGAAATTGTATGCATCCAATTCCGTTGTGCCGTCCGTATTGTCATCGGCGTCGGCTTCTCTTATCCTCGCCAGAGCGTTTTCCAATCGCTGCGTATCCAAACCGTCCGTACATTCTATGCGAACAGTCAATTTCGCATCCCCTTCCGGAGGCTCCAACCTGATGTCGATTCGACCGGAGGACGACATAGAGTCCATAGTGCAGAGCACTGTTGAAAGAAAACAGTCGTACAGAAACGTTGTTGTCACTGATGGCAATTGAAAGTCCCAATCTTCTACACAGACATCAAGTGACAGTCCTTTGAGGTCTCGAACTTCTTGACGGTAGCCGCACAACATTTCGGGCAACCGTCTGAGGACGGAATCGAACGAAACGGGCTCCGACTCACGGGCTGTGCAGCCAGCGCAGAGGTCACGCAGGGCTTCAACCTGCTTTATCAGATTGTCCAAAGCGGATCGGTCGGCATTGATCCTCTTGGCGGCAAACTGATCGGCAAACCTGCTCATTGCTAATTGGGCGGTGCTGGCCTGTAGTTCAGTCTGACCCAACATCACCGAGAGTACTCCCAGAAGCTCATGAAAATAGCCGGCCGTCAGTTTGTTGGTCAGTTCTAGTCGTCGATTCGCCCTGTTTCTCCCGCTGCCTCCAAAGCCGAGGCTTGATGATGCCTCGCCCTCACCGCGAATAGCTGCTCCCAGAGCATGGGCGGCAGCGACAAAAAAGTCCTGAGAAAATCGAAGATGATCCCCTGGTTCAGTTGATCCGATCGAAAGCACTGCCGGACTGCCCTGGGCGCATTCGATTGCCAGATGCATCTGGGACTTAACATTGTGCAAGTAGTCCTGACGAGTAAACTCCTTTGTTTGACTATCCCGAGGCATATCCTCCTCCATGTAGATTGGAGTCCCGCAGAGGCATTCGACAACGTGGTCGTAGTCTATTGCTGTCCCGTCTTCTATCAGAGGAGTCTCGTCTCCCGATCTGGCGACTATCCAGCGTGACCCGCGGTCGGGCAATGTCAGTGACAGACGCGATAAACCTATGTGTCGCCAGCCAATCAAGAATAATTCGCGCAGCAATCTGCCGGGAACGTCAGACACATCCTGCCGGGAGACCATCCCAAGAAGTGGTGCTACTTCGGAAATACCGGTGAATTGCGAATCATGGACCTGTGACATAATTGCAACTGTCTGAATAACTGAAATCACTGATGATGCGCTGATATCCCCCGGCACTGCAACAGCGACAAGGTACTCGGTCCTTGTCGAACGTAATCCGCGATGCAGGATCAGAAACCGCGGTGGTGTCCCTAGCAGCAACAGCTCATCCGGCATAAGCTCAGCTGGAAGGAAGTGCTCCTCGCGGCGAATAGCGTCAATCCATTGCCGGGCCACAGCCACGTTTAGCTCTCGAGGCAAGTGGTCGCTCAAGGATATGTCTCCAGCAGCCAGACAGAGAGAAAAAACGCCGTCATTCTCCACATAACATGACGCTAGCGCGTGGGGCCATTGTCGGGCGAGAAAACCGAGCGAACGCCTGATAAACTGATTTGCGCTGCCGTCCGGGTGGAACAGGCTGGACACAAGCTGGGGAATCAATTCACGGTGCAGGTGATGCCTGTCCTCTTCTATCTGGGATAGGGCGTCCAAAACCGCCTCTTTCGCCGACGTCGCCAAACTGGGCATTGTATCAGAAAACGACACAACGAATGCCATGAGCGATCCACGTACCAGCACAGGAAGTGCCTGTCCACCCTCGCATTCGATAGCCTGGCTGCCAATGTGCGTTCGGTATGGGTTGCTGCCCTCCACCGTCAGCGACTGGCGAATAGACTGACACTGGACTGCCGGCACGTATAACCATCCCGGCTTCTCAGCGTGACCGCTCTGTGTTGCGGCCCTGAACAGGTATGGAATCCCGTGACTAGTGTATATCGCGCAATCCGGCGGCAGGGTGACCCCGGAAAGATCCCCTCGAAGCACTGTTTGTTCGTTGTGTGACAGCAGATGCATCATCCGCCTTGATCACCGCCAATAACCGTATCGATCTCGACCTGTCTGATGCAGTCGTCCAGGTAACGGGCGGATCGATCGATTACAGCCAGATGTTGCGACAAGCGGTCAATCTCGGTATCACCTTCCAAACGGATGGCCTCAAGGGATCCAAGTATACTCGCCAGCGACGTCCTTACCGTAGTTCGAAGATTACCGTAGTCGCTGTCGGTTGCAGGTTGTGTGGAGGGGGACTGCAAGGCTCTGTCGCTGCGGCCCGGATCGCTCCAGCGCCGAGACGGAAATGTCTGCCCCAGCAGTTCGGCGACTGACTCGGCAAACATCAGATCATCTTCGCCTATTGCACGTTCGTGGCTCGATTGCTGTCGGCCAATTGAGATAACCCCAACTGTCCGGCCGCTATGGATCATTGGCACCAACACTCCGTGCCCTACCTCATCATTGAGCGAGTGGGTTGCCTCAGCTTCACTGAGCTTCAAAGACTCGCTTCTCTGGTCAAACAGTATCGGAACGCTGCTATCACCGGCTTCGCGATGAACGGACATGAGTGATAGAATCATGTGGCCGCGCTCAGGTGTGTTGGCCACAAAAGCGTTCCGACAGGACAGCGCCCGTGACGTTAGAAAAGCGCCGTCCGAATCAAATGTCGACACACGCACAATACTGGCCCGTAGTTCGGATTGCAGTATGGCAGCCGCTGTCTTGAATACCTCATCCTGCGATACTCCGTTCGCGATCATCCCGGCCAACCGTTTCGTCATAATTGATCGGCTACTACGGCGAGGCCAACCGTCGGCAGACAGTGCCGAGAGTGCAAACGCCGACAAACATGGCCACACTCCTTCAAGCATCATCATCGCCCGCTTATCGAATCGTGGTGCCAGATCAGTTCCGACTCCATAGAGTCCCAGGACCGTCTTGCCGTCGAGTATGGGAATAATGACTGTTGAGCTCATTCCCGGCAAGCCAACGTCGGCCGCGCTTACTCCGCCAGTCATCCCGCTCAGAGTATGAACACCGGCGGTTAGACCGAATGGCCAGCGCCTGCGAGCCCACTCTGTTAACGACGTAAAAGCGACTCGTCTTTCGTCCAGTAGTGCACCGTTCGCTCCTACCGTCAGGCGGCGCGACGTGTCGCCGTATCGAAACAATG
>JBHHVC010000091.1:0-10196 GCA_046754125.1 Candidatus Zixiibacteriota bacterium | reverse complement strand
AGCGACCATAGCCGGGCCGACTGCATCGCCGCCCACCAGCACCGCCTTCAGTTGTGGCAAACGTGTATTCGTTGAGTTCATCTGATCCAGCAATCGCGACAACTGAGCGGGGACTATCGAAAGATGCGTGATTCCGGACACTGCAATCTCCTCGGCCAACGAATCATGCCCACAGGAAGGCACGAACACGGCCGCCCCAGCCAGCATCGCACGAAAGGGAACAGCCAGACCGCCGACATGGTACAACGGCAGTGAGAGCATCCAACGGTCACCGGGAGCGAGATTGATATTCTCATTGGAACCGAGAGCGCTATAGTAATGGTTGCCGATTGTATGGACAACAGCCTTAGGCTTGTTTGCGCTGCCGGAAGTGAAGAGGATTGAGGCGTCGCAGTCCAGAGGCAGGCGGACATTCATGTCCGGCTTACTGTTCAAATCGTGGTTGTGGCATAGTTGACCTATCGCCATTGAATGGCATTCCTTGCTACTAATGCCATCTGGTAAATCTCTGTCTTGAACGACTGTTTTCGCATTCAAAGATGCAATCTGTTCTTTCAGTAAACTAGCCGGATTGCGAAGCGAAAGCGGACAGGCTATCGCGCCAGATCGAATGATCGCCATAAGCAGCATGACGTACTCAATACATGTCTCCGCTACAATAGCCACCCGGTCGCCGGAGTGAACGCCCTCGCTGGCCAGACGCTCGGCAATTGTGCCAACACAATTGTGATATTGCTTATATGTAACCTGCCGAACGCTACTCTCCAGCGCGGGCATGTCAGGGAATTGTACGGCTGCCTGTGCCAGCGGGCAGGCAATACTGTTATTCGACGACTTCATGGAGCATTTCCATACGAATACATGAGCCGGTATCCGGCAGATCGGCCAGACAAAGCGCGGGTTTTACGGTATTCACCGGTGGGCACAGAAGATCGTCATCGAACCAGTTCAAGGTATCGAATCCGGCCGCTACCCTAATATCTGCTAGTGCTGCCGCTAGGTGGATTTGGGGGATCAACCCGATAGAGGAGGAGAACGCAGAACTGATCACCGGAGTCATTCTTAGTTCCCTTGCACGTCTAATAAAAGCCACTGATTTCTCCAAACCGATAAGGCTCGGCTTGAGAACGATGGTCGTGACCTTGGGTAGTACCGTCAGTTCTTCCGGTGACATATCCATCAGCGATTCATCCAACGCCAAAGGCAGCAGGAATTGTTTGTCAATCGCAAGATCGCTTAGCTCAGCATAACTGGCAACCGGCTCTTCTATATAAGCAATGCCTGCCCCGATTACCATGTGAGATAACCCAATTGCATCTGCGACGGAATAAGATCGATTGGCATCGAGCCGAATGGTCGCGTCGTTTCCAACCACCTCACGCAGCTGCACTATCAAATCAGCATCGTCCTTCGGAGTTCGCCGCCCTACTTTGAGCTTGAATGTCCGGAATCCTGCTCGCACAAGCCTGGCAGCACGGGTGAGCAGAGCTTCTTCGTCGCCGACCAGCAAGCAGTTGAGATCGACCGTAGCATGACATGCGGGATCAATCAACTGCCCCAGCGCGACTGACCTATCTGCCGAAAGCAACTGCAGGATGGCAGTTTCCAGAGCGTAGCGGGCCGACGCACACAGGCTTCCATCCAAAAGGACAGTGTGCTTGTCGATCCAGTCACCTAACGAACCATCGAGCTTTGCTTCATCTTGTGCAATAGATAGTCCGTCGAATCTGTGTACGACGGATTTCAATTGTCGTTCTGCATCTTTCAATGATTCGCTGCAAAACCCATCAAGAGGGGATGCCTCGCCATAGGCCACATTGCCCTTTTCGCTTTCCAATCGTACAATCAAGCCGTCTCGCCGGTTGCACTCCCGCCCGGCCAGTGTAAGCGGTCGCCTCAGCGGCAGGCTGTATCGATACAGTGTTGCCTTCACAATAATCACAACTGCCATCCGATCGAAAAAAGCATGGCATACAGCAGGAGCAATTTCCCCGTGTCGGAAAGTAGTTCATTGAGAACGGCGCCGGACCGAGTGAAGGCAGTCCGAATAGCTGGAACAGCCGGGATCAGAATCAACGATGCCGCCAGTGCATACGTATGCTTTCCTGAAAGTTGCCACAGTAATAGCGGAATAATCGCAGCCATGACCAGACAGAACAGATACTCCCACTGCGAGAATACTGCGCCGAATCGAACGGCCAGAGTTTTCTTTCCAGTACAACGGTCGGTGTCGATATCGCGGAGGTTATTGACAGTCAGAATAGCCATCGACAGCAATCCGGGGGCCAGACCGGCGATAAGCACCTCGCTATTGATTGCGAGCGTTTGAACATAGTATGTTCCCCCTACTGCCACCGGACCGAAGAAGATCAATACAAACAGATCCCCCAAGCCAATATATCCCAAAGGCATCGGTCCGCCAGTATACATAAAGCCGAAAAGGAGCGACAGAATCCCGATAACGATAATTGGCCATCCGCCCCGCCAAACCAGATAGACACCGACCAGCAAGGCCAACGCGAATGCGATCACCATAGCTTTCTTCATCTGCTCCGGTCGGATCAAACCGGCTGCGGTGAGGCGGGTGGGACCCAGCCGGTCGGTGGTGTCAGCACCTTTGGCCGAGTCATAATAGTCGTTGGCGAAGTTGGTGCCGATCTGAATAAATAGCGCACCGACAAGCGCCGCGAGCGCAGACAACCAGTGTGCGGAGTGCGACGCAAAAGCCATAGCGCTGCCGATCAATACGGGAGCCGCCGCCGCCGGGAGCGTTCTTGGGCGAGACGCCTGCACCCACAGCAGAAAACCAGGCTGGTCATCCATTCGCTTCACAACAGGACTCTCGATCTCTTGCTATGAATGCTTCGTTGAAGCTCAGGGTCGGCGAGGGAAACGGGAGAAATCCGGTTTGCGTTTTTCCACAAAGGCGTCTCTTCCCTCCTGTCCTTCCTCGGTCATATAAAACAGCAAAGTGGCGTTTCCTGCAAGTTCCTGCAAGCCCGCCTGACCATCGCAATCGGCATTCAACCCGGCCTTGAGGCATCGAATTGCCAGAGGCGAGTTGGCCAGTATTTCCCGGCACCATTTTACTGTTTCATCCTCAAGGCGCCCCAGCGGCACTACCGTGTTAACCAGCCCCATATCAAGTGCCTGCTGCGCCGAGTACTGACGACAGAGGAACCATATCTCTCGCGCCTTCTTTTGCCCAACTACTCGCGCCAGGTAACTCGCGCCATAGCCACCGTCAAATGACCCAACCTTCGGACCGGTCTGACCGAAAACAGCATTGTCCGCGGCGATTGTCAGGTCGCATACTAGGTGCAGGACATGCCCACCGCCGATAGCGTATCCGGCAACCATTGCAATCACCGGCTTGGGACAGGTGCGAATCTGGCGTTGTAAGTCCAGAACGTTCAGTCGGTGAGTCCCCTCCTCATCGGCGTACCCGGAATCTCCGCGAATCCTCTGGTCGCCACCCGAGCAGAAGGCCTTGTCGCCTGAACCGGTCAATATGACAACTCCGATAGCAGAGTCATCACGAGCGTCGGCAAGCGCTTCCGACATCTCGAAGACAGTTCTTGGGCGAAAGGCATTCCGTACCTCTGGTCTATTGATTGTGATCCTGGCAATCCCCTCTGCCTTATGATACAGAACGTCCGAAAAATCTCCGGCTGTCTTCCACTTTACTATCGCCATAGGTACCTCGCAAACTACGCCAGAAAGCTCTGGACACGATTAGCAAATGCCAAGGGGTCCTCCCAGTGAACATTATGCCCGCAATTGCTGACCGCGCTGACCATCGCAGTCTGGCATCTCTGCGCGATCTGGTCTGCAATCTGACAAAACTTACTGTCCAATTCGCCAACAATCAACAGTAGCGGTTGCCTGATTTCCGAAAGTCTCTCCCACAAAGACGGCTGGCATCCGAGGCCCATCGACTGAAGCGAGCGAATGAGACTGGTCTGGTCGTTCTTACAACGCTTTTCGACGAGCTTCTCCAACTTTACTGGATCGCTTCGGCTCGACTCAAAGAGAGGCTGATTGTACCACTCACGTACAAACCGAGCGACTCCACCCAACTCCAGCCGAACTGCCAGTTGCTCGTCCTGTTTTCGCCGCTGGGAGCGTTCCGATTCTGTCGGCAATCCGGCGGAGGCCGATTCTACCAGAGTCCGATCGAAACGATCCGGATAGGCTATTGTCAGGTACAGAGCCAGCCGTCCGCCCATCGAATAGCCTATAATGTCGGTTTTGTCCATTCGGTTATCATCCATGAATCGAATTATCTCTTTGGCGCATCCCTCGAAAGAAAGCGACCGGCGGTCGCCTGTTGTCGTCCGGCCATGACCGGGCAGATCGAGTGATACACATCGAAAATCGGTAAGGTAACCGGTCACCTCGTCCCAATCATGGCAACTTCCCATAAAGCCGTGCAAAAACAGAATCGTTGACTCGGCTGCTTCATTGACTACTTTGCTGTGAAACTGAATCGGCAAATCCCCCCCATGTTTCTTACAAACCTAATACAGATCTGGCCTGTTCACCAAGCTGCTGATGAAATGACAGGTTGCTTTCGCGTTCAGTGCGTATTTCAATGATGGTTGATCGATCTTGCCGCTGTGCCCTGCGGTAATCTGTCACAAACTCACTGCTTGACGATGGAGCTGCATATGCCAGGCCGAACATCTCTGCCACGCCACGGAATGTGTAGTTGTGCGGCGCAGCGAAAAATGACTCAAAGTGCTTGCCCTGTTTGTGTACGGGCAGGAACGAAAAAATCCCACCGCCTCCGTTGTTGATCACTACGATTACTATTGGATGTTGCAGCCGCGAAACCAGCGACAATGAGTTGAGATCGTGCAAAAAGGCAAGATCACCGATGAGCAGCGTGACCGTCTTTAACAGGCCATAACTGAACCCGGCTGCAGATGCGATGGTCCCATCGATACCGCTGGCACCGCGGTTGGCGGCGACTGATATAGCAGAGCCATCGATGCAGGCAAAAGCGTCCAAATCGCGTATTGGCATGCTTGATGCGACGAACAAAGCCGACTCACAGGCGACCTGCATTGAGACCAGCCGCGCAATTGTCGGCTCGTACAGACTCTCATCGGAAGCGAGAGCCGACGATAGCATCGTCTCCAGATAGTCAGTTTGCGCTCGGTTCCATATGCCCCACTCTTTTGGCGGCTGTGTACTCAGTTCGCGGCGCAGGCTATCGCAGAATCTATCAATGGGAAGCTCGAATCGAGTTGTTACCTGATGGTTCGGATCACAGCGCGAGGGGGTCGACGCAACATGAACATAACTGGTAGGTCTGTTAGTGTTCAGATACTGCAAAAGACGCTTGGATGTTATGGTCGTCCCTATGTGTAGCACGGTCTCTGGCGCACTAATAGTGTTAGTGTTCTCGGCAACTGACATCAGGGCAAGGTCATAATACGGCAGGATTTGAGGATTATCTTTGCCCATCCCCATTCGCAAGCCGGAAGTGATATCCGGCAATGTTGGCCAGCCTAGCTTGCGCGACAACGCGAGCACCGCCTGTCTGTCAGAGTCGGTCGACAAACTTCCAACAACCAGTATTCCCTTTTCGATATCACCGAGATACTTTGCAAGCTGTGATATAGCCTCCGGATCCACTTCATGTTTGGCCGGTGCGTATGTTGTGTATGGATCGCTTTCCTCCTGCCATGCGGCAAGGGGCGACAGGTAATCCTGTAGATCGTCGGACTTCTCCTGTGCCGATAGCGGCTCGCGAAACGGGCAATTGAGGTGAACCGGTCCACATGGTGTCCGGGTCGCCCGGTATACAGCCTGGTCGACCGTTGTGAGAACCATTTCGGGGGGAATGTGATTGTTGGGGCAGGGCATATCAAATCGCCAACGGACGTAGTCACCGAAAAGACCTCTCTGACCAATCGTCTGGTTTGCGCCGGTGTCCTGAAGCTCTGGTGGACGATCTGCTGTCAGGACAATTAGCGGCAGATTCGACAAAGACGCTTCCACCACTGCGGGCAGGTAGTTGGCTGCGGCCGTTCCCGATGTTGAGATAAGCACGGCAGGTCGAGATGTAGCGCGAGCGTAGCCGATAGCGAAATAGGCCGCCGATCGTTCGTCAAAGTGCACGTTGGAGTCAGCCCTTTCGTTTTCGGCCACCGCCAGGGCCAGCGGCGTGCTACGCGAACCGGGGGAAACACAAAACAGACCCGCGCCGCAGCGGCGGGTCTCTTCAATCAGCAGCCTGCCCCACAGACGATTGAGTTGCCCGGCGCGATGACTCATGCGTTAGTGATGACCCCGATGAAATTTGACAGCTTATCTTCGATTTCGCGCCATTCCCCGGCGGCTGTTGAGCCCGTCACAATGCCCGCGCCGGAATACAAATTCAAATGCGAGTTGCTTACTAATCCACATCGCAGAGCGACAGCGAATTCGGCGCACTCGGGGCCTATCCAGCCGACCGGACCGGCATACCAGCCCCGATCAAATGGCTCCAGCCGGGCGATCAGGTCCAGAGCTGTTTCTGTCGGCTCGCCGCCAACTGCGGGTGTAGGATGCAACGCCGCGAGAATGTCGGCATCACAGTTTTTCCCGTTCAGGCTACCCTTATATCGAGTTACGAGATGCTGCACGCGAGCGAGCTTCAACACTGCTACATCAGATGAAGGGGAAAGACGCACACCCAGATTCTCAAGTTGTGTCTGGATCTGTTTGCCCACGTAGGCATGTTCGCGCCGCTCCTTGTCCGATAACATCAGCTTTCTGCCAAGCTCGCGATCCGCAAGCGAATTGATGCCGCGAGCGCGTGTTCCGGCAATTGCCTCGCTATATATCTTTCCATCCATACTGGAAAAAAGCAACTCCGGTGAGGCTCCCACCATCGTATCACCACATCCCGACGACAAGAGGTATTGATAACAACTGGCTGTCGACTCGCTGAGAGCCAGCAGCAAGGCGGCGGGGTTGATGGGCGCCGACAACACAAGGGTGGTTCGCCTCGCTAGGACGACCTTTTCCAGAGGCGACTGATCGAGCGAACTCAAAGCCTGACTGATCATCTGCTCCCATCCGGTCCGGCCGGGTGAGTCATCTCGCGAATTGACAGTCGGAAAAGTGGCGCGATTCCTCTGTGGGAGAAATGTCAACTGGCGCAATTCTGAAACTATGTCCTCCTCCCGATTTCTGTCCTGTTGGGGTAAGAGATTACATATTAGTTCCGTCCGGTCGCCCTCTTGGCGCATCTCAAATCTCGGGAGCACAAACCTGCCGACCCCGAATCTTCTCCAACTTCGATCGGTACTGCCTGAACGACCACTCTTCGGATCAAACCGAATTCCACCGTAGTATCTGACGGTGTTGTCGCAGTCGGACAGTCGCCCCCTGATTTTGGAGAATAGCGCCGGGAGTTCGTCAGTTGAAGTGAGCGAAATAGAATCAGCCGATCCTATTCCGGCAACTGTTTTGTCGTCGCAGCGTGAACGCCAGGCCAGTCGTTCCTGTGTTGACTGGCAGGCCAGCCATTCCAGAGGCGAAGCCTTCATGTCAAGCGCACAGGTAAGCCTTACGAGATAAGTTTTGTGCCGTTGTAGGTCGAGCATTTTTCGAATCCGCTCGGCCAGCTTTTCGAGCGCATCAGGTTTTGGCCGTTCGCTTGGCTTACAGAGGATCGGCATCGGTTTGGCTCTCTCTGTCATTTCTTGGGATTCCCAGCATCATCTGGACGTACAGCTTCATATATTGTCACAGCGTCGAAAGTCAAAAGGCGTTGCCGCACCTGCTCAAAACCTGCCTCTTCGATGAGTTTGCAGAATCGGTCGCCATAGGGGAATGATTCAATCGTTTTATTTAGATACCTGTAAGCCTGTGCGTCTCCGGAGACCAAGCGTCCGATCACAGGAACCGCCCATCGCAGGTATCGGATATGAGCGAATCGCAAGAGCCGGTTTGATGGTAGCGAGAATTCCATGATGAGTACTTTTCCACTCGGCCGCAACACTCGGTACATTTCGGCAAGAGCGGATTGCACGTTTTCAACATTTCGTATGCCAAATGCAATAGTAACAATATCGAAACTGGCCTTACAAAAAGGCAGGCGCAGCGCATCGGCGCGTATCAGGCTAAGATGTATCTGATGACCGCTTGCCGCTAGTTTTCTCTGTCCTAATTCGAGCATTGCACCAGCCATGTCCAGCCCTATCCCCAAACGCATCGAGGGATTGCCACGTGCAACAGTCAGCAAAAGATCGCCTGTGCCCGTTGCCAGGTCCAGCAGTTCCGGGCGTTCACTTTGACTGACAATAGCTGCCAGCTTTCGGCGCCACAAGAAATCCTGACCAAACGACAGCAAATGATTAAGCAGGTCGTAGCGGCTGGAAATCCGGTCGAACATTCGCCACACATCAAGGCGCGACGGGGCTGGCTCTTGTGACAAGGGCATCTTCTGTTCAGCTACAATTCGCTGCATGATTCTCCTGCGATGCCGCGTGGGCGTTTCCATTGAATAGTAGCTCTGACAATCACAATCAACCGTTCCTACTGTTTGGGCCGCAAGAATATAACAGGTCCAGAGGTATATTCAAGAGCAATTTGTGTCCATCGCGAGCGGCTGTCTGGCTGTGATTCAATAACTTACGTGTATGGACCAGAGTCGATTCGAGCGCACCGTTCCCTCACCCAGTAAAGGCAAGATTCCGTGGAGAATGTGATTGTCTGCCATCGAAAATTGCGCCATCCTGCATTTGACAAGATGAACAAGAACCGCGCGACTCGTTAGTGCCGGGAAGCAACACAAGGAAGGACACTCCATATTTACCACTATCGCCCAGTTTGAAAAGAAGTGGGGGCACGAGTCAGGTCTTACAGCCAAATTGTTGGACAAACTGACCGACAAATCGCTGGACCAGCAGATTTGTGATGATCACCGAACGCTGGGCCGAATCGCGTGGCACTTGGCTGGCAGTGTGCCTGAAATGATGTCACGAACCGGCCTGGACTTTGGGGATGTTGACGCTGAAGCTTCCGTCCCGTCGACCGCGGCCGAAATTGCTACGGCTTACAAGCGATTCACAGCCTCTCTTTTGGAGCAAGTGAAGGCAAAATGGGACGATTCTGCGTTGCAAGTCGAGAACAATATGTACGGCGAGCAATGGAAGCGATGCGACACCCTGCACATCCTCATGCTCCACGACATTCATCACCGGGGACAGATGACGGTGCTGATGCGTCAGGCCGGGTTGATCGTTTCGGATATTTATGGTCCAGCGCTGGAGGGCTGGGCCGCCTACAAGATGCCTGTACCGAAGGTCTGATAAGCGAGCAAAGCGGTTGAAGCATACACTATTGACTTGTCCGTTCGCGGTACCGGCGGTCAAATGGCGATACGGTTAAGCGAGTGCTTTTACGATTCCTTCGACGACCTGCTTGGCGTCGCCGAATAGCATCATTGTGTTGTCGCTGTAAAAAAGTTCGTTGTTGACACCGGCGTAGCCGACTCCAAGCGATCGCTTGATAAAGAGTACCTTCTTGGCTTTGTCAACATCAAGAATCGGCATCCCATAGATTGACGAGGTTGGATCGGTTCGAGCAAGCGGATTTGTAACATCGTTGGCGCCTATGACAAAGGCAACATCGGTGGCGGCAAAGTCACGGTTGATTTCATCAAGCTCGCGAACTTCTTCGTATGGCACGTTGGCCTCTGCCAACAGAACATTCATATGACCGGGCATGCGACCGGCTACCGGATGAATAGCGTAACCGACGCTGACTCCATGATTTTTGAGGACTTCGCCCATTTCCTTCAAAGCGTGTTGCGCCTGCGCGACCGCCATTCCGTAGCCGGGTACGATGATCAGTGAGGAAATGTTTTCAAGGATGAATGCCGCGTCCTCGGCGCTGCCGCTGTTTACCGGGCGATGCTTGTCGCTGTTTGCGAGTGCCTGGGCACTGCCTGCCGCGGTCCCAAAACCTCCCATGACTACACTGAAGAACGATCGATTCATCCCTTTGCACATTACGTAACTGAGAATAGCTCCCGACGACCCGACCAGGGCGCCAGTGATGATCAGCAGGCTGTTGCCAAGAGTAAAACCTATCCCGCATGCTGCCCAGCCCGAAAAAGAATTGAGCATTGATACAACGACCGGCATATCCGCTCCGCCGATTGGAATGATAAACATGATACCAAATGCCAGCGC
>JBHHVC010000090.1:0-10276 GCA_046754125.1 Candidatus Zixiibacteriota bacterium | reverse complement strand
TTGAATCGATTTCCGCGATAGACTCGCATTTCCGCAAATGGCCGGGATTGTGCCAACGAAATTCGGCGTGTACGACATAGTTCCAATAGAGCTATGAATGTTACTACTGCGGCGATGCGCGTACCGACATCTGCAAACAACTCCACAAACGTCGCTCCATCCTTTATCGCCATATAGGCCAGTATCGCTCGTACACGATCCTCAACACTAAGGTTCTCGCTATCCACATTGTGAAAGACCTCGTCGCGACGCGCCTCAAGCAAATCTCGGAATGCCGTAAGCAAATCGAATAACGACGTACCGGGCGAGAGGTCGACCCTGGTTTTCATATCCCCCAACGGTGAAGGAGGAGTGAAGTTTCGTTCTTCGATGATCGCCCGCTCGCGAAGGATCTCGCCCGCCTCTCGAAACTTGCGATACTCAATCAGGGCGAGAATCAATTCCTCGCGGGGGTCGTGTTCGTTATCGTCGCCGTCCGCCTGTGGCAGCAACATTCGAGTCTTTATGCGAATAAGCGTGGCGGCCATGAGGATGAATTCACCTGCCACCTCCAGATTGAGTGTAGTCATCAGGTCCACATACTGCAGGTATTCTCTTGTTATGCGAGCAATAGGTATGTCATAAACATCAAGCTCGTCTTTGTTGATCAGGTAGAGCAGCAGATCAAGCGGGCCGTGAAAAACCTCCAGGCCGACTCGGTAGTCCCCGGAAGTGGGATTGACAACAATATTCATTTCTTCTTCTTTCGATAGTTCATCTTCATCGCAGAACGGACCTTGTCCATGACACTTTCTGCTCTCGTTCGCGCTCTCTCCGCTCCTGCAGCCAATACATCCCACACATAGTCAGGACGATTCACAAGTGCAGATCGTTTGTCGCGAATAGGGGCCAGCGCTGCGTTCAGGTTGACCCCCAGCTTCTGCTTGCACTCGACACAGCCCAATGCACCAGTTTTACACGGCGGGGCTATCTCGTTTTCCGGATTCTTGCTATACACTCTATGCAGCAGATACACAGGACAGCCATCAGGATGTCCCGGATCGCCTTTCCTCAACTTGGTGGGATCGGTGTAAAACGATCTTATACTCTTCTCTGTCTGCTTTTCAGTGGCGTCGATCGGCAAATGATTGTCAAACGACTTGGACATCTTGCGATTGTCGCTTCCAAGAATAAGAGGAATCTTTGTGAACAGTGCTTCCGGCTCAACAAGGGTGCGGCGGTATGTGTTGTTGAATCGCTTGGCGAGATCGTTGGCCAGCCAGATGTGCTTTTCCTGATCCTTGCCAACCGGTACTTTGTGCGCACTGTACAGACAGATATCGGCCGCCTGCAGCACAGGGTAGCCCAGGAAGCCATAAGAATCGAGGCTGCCCTTCTTTTCCTGATAGGTTGGCAGTCTAGTCAATGTGGGCACGGAAACGAGCATGGAAAAGATAAGATGCAATTCGGCGTGCTGTTTCACTTCGGACTGAACAAATATGGCACATTTGTCTTCATCCAAACCGGCAGCCAAAAAGTCCAGCGTCATTTCGAAGATGTTTTTCTTAAGAAGCGATGGTTCTTTCCAGTTCGCGGTGAGCGCATGAAGGTCAACGATACAGCAGAACATCCAGTATTCTTCCTGCAGCTGTACCCAGTTGCGTAGCGCGCCCTCCAGATTCCCGACGTGCAATGATCCCGTCGGTTGCATCCCGGACAGGACAGTTTGCTTTCTAGCTTTATTCGTCTTTGCGTCCTGTTCAGTCGCAGATGTCGCTATTTCAGCCATATCACCTCAGACCGAGGCTAGGCCATTAGTCTGTGAAAATCAATTAAAACTTTTGATGAAAACCCGTACCAGTAGGCGATTCAGCCCACTGGAGGCGAGTTGACCTCGTCCTGACAGAGTCAGTCTCGACGGGTGCGGTCAAAGACTGCCGGTGATGTTCAACAGCTTGAGTCCATAAACAGGTAGGGACGCCATCCCTGGTCGACCACTCCGATGTGGCGCTGAATGAAAGTGACAAGTGTTGGACGAGCAGGCCTCTTTTTCAGGCGCATATGAGCAGCTTCGGGAGAACGGTCACCCTTTCTGTTGTTGCACCGCTCGCAGGCGCACACCAGATTCTCCCATGTATCGCTGCCGTGAAGCCGCTTGGGTATAACGTGGTCAACAGTCATGGGACCTCGTGTTGTTCCGCAATATTGGCAACGATGGCCATCGCGCAAAAGGACATTGCGCCTCGTGAGAATTACCCGTCGGTATGGGACCTTTTTGTATTCCCACAATCTAACGATTGAAGGCACAGAATACTCGCGTGCCACGGTGTGCAGTTTGAAACCATTCGCCGTTTCTATCATCTCGGCCTTACCGAGCAAAACGAGCACAACTGCGCGACGAGCCGATGTTACAGTCAATGGCTCGTAGTTCTGATTGAGCATCAGAACTTTTCTATTGACAATCGAAGCGTTCATCTGTCTGACTCAACGCAAACAATCACGGCCGGGTTTCGTCACAGAAGCAAGAATCAAGTTGTCCACCCGGCCGGTAAGTTACCTGGCCGTCTTCTTAGGACACTTGTGTGACAGCGGGAAGAGCCCTACTACTGCCCACCTTGCACAAGTATAATAGAAACAAGAATAGTAGTTGAGATTATTATGTCAATAATAATAAAGCAGAGCGCGAATAGTATCGGCATTGGCCATTGCGCCGTCCGATTGGCACAAACATGGTAGTTGGCATGCCGATTGAAGCGGAGAGCCTTTGCTCTCTATACATCTCCCGATTTGTCACGACGATGAAGACTGTCCATGTACATGTTCAGATAGCGGTTTTCAATCTCGGCATTCTGCATCTGTGACTTGAGGATGTCGCGCATCGAAATCATCCCTACGATCTTCTCGCCATCCATGATCGGTAGATGCCTGATCCAGTTCTTACTCATCAATCCGGCAGCATACGATACGTCGTCGTCCGGCACACCCACCACTAGCTTGGTCGTCATCAATTCGGACACCTGCAAAGAGTGGTAATCCCCTCGAGTCTTGTGAATTGTCTTGAATATGTCCTTGTCGCTTACAATCCCGACCAGCGTTCCATCGCTGCTGACCACCGGCAAGCAGCCGATCTTGTTGTCAATGAGCAAATCCATCACCTGATCAATTGTAGTCGTTTCCGTAGTCGTGATTATGCGATCAGGTTTGTCTTCAAGTAATGTGTGTACGAGCATAGCCGGGCCCATCCTTCCCTTGCTTCCATTGCATATCAATGCCAGCCACTTCCTACTCAGAAACATAGATTACCGTATCGTAAATGGCAAGTCGAATCTGCCAGGGCCAACGCCCCCCTGGGATTCCGTTTGTCCCATCATCATCAGCAGCAACAGTTTCTTAAGTGCGCAATGAGGTCGGCCGACATATATTAAAGTAGTACTGGAGCGTGAACGAGGTCTCAGGAGAGAGTTAGGTAACCCCGATCCGGAAGGTTCAATTTCGATGTCAAAACGGCATTCAAAAATGAACTCGATGCGAACATTATCCACGTTCATTTTGGTCTGCTTTTTCCTGTCTGGAATTACGGGCCTGATTTACGAAGTCCTATGGACACGGCTGATAGTACGAATCATTGGGGGTGCACCGTTTGCGATCAGTATCGTTCTCACTGTTTTTATGGGTGGACTCGGTCTCGGTAGCTATCTGGCCGGCAAATCGATCGATAGAATCCGCGAGCCTGTTCGACTAATCCGGATGTACGGGATTCTCGAATTAGTAATAGGCTTGTACGGACTGGCTCTACCACTTCTCATACGTGGGTTTGAGCCGCTTTTTGCGATAGCCTACAAGGGCCTATTCGAATACTTTATGGCATATAACTTTGTGACTTTTGTTGGCTGCACAATTCTTCTTATTGTGCCGGTTGCCTGCATGGGAGCCACCTTGCCCATACTGAGTCGCTTCTATGTGACCAGTCTTTCTCATCTCGGCACTCATACCGGGCGCCTCTATGGCCTCAATACTATTGGAGCCGCTCTGGGCGCACTCCTGGCCGGATTCTGGCTGCTCTATTCGTTGGGTGTCTGGGGAACGCTTGCCATCGCGGTCATCGTCAATATCGGAATTGCGCTCGCCTGCCTGCACGTTGCCGGTTCACACCGGACAGCCGCATCCTCAGCAAAGAAACCAGAGCCTTCCGTCGCAGCACCTGAATCCAGAACATCCCAATATGGAACTGGCGTTGTTTTTGGTGCGCTTGTACTGTTTGCGGTTTCGGGTTTCTGTTCCATGTCATATGAAGTGATCTGGACCAAATTGCTGGCTTTGCTAGTTGGGCCAACAACGTATTCCTTCACCATCGTATTAGTGACGTTCATTCTCGGCCTGGCTTTGGGCAGTTTGTTCTTTGGGTGGCTGGGCGATCGAACCAGCAGGCCTGTTCACCTTCTCGTTGTCACTCAGGTCGTCGCAGCGATACTGGCATTAGCGGTCAGCCAGGTTTTAGGCAATAGCCAGCTATTCTTCGCCAAACTCATTGCCACTTTTCAAAACCACTTCGCGCTCTTGAGCGCCGCCAAGGCGATGGCCATCTTCGTTGGTATGATTTTGCCGACCTTCTGTCTTGGTGCAACTTTTCCACTGGTGACCAAGATATACACATCATCTGCTGCTAGTGTCGGACGATCGATCGGTACTGCCTATGCGTTAAACACAATCGGAGCGGTCTTAGGTTCGTTCGTGGCCGGTTTTGTCATAGTACCGTTAGTTGGGAAGGCGACAGGCCTTAGTATCGTGATCGCCCTCCAACTCGTTACTGTCATCGGGTTCTTCCTGACGGTTCTGATTAGTGGTCGAATGCGTCGACTGAAATGGGCGATAATCCCAGTTACCGCAGTAGTCACGCTTGTTCTATGCGCTGCATATCCCGTCTGGAACAAACAGTTGCTGGCACTCGGCAAATACCACCGCTTTCGCGCAATGGGGATTGACCCCGCTCGATACGGGTGGTTTCAATCATTGCTGCGAGGACCTGAGTTACTCGCCCCACTTGAGACATCTGAGGTTATCTACTTTGGAGACGGCATTGCGGGCACCACAACTGTAATGAAAGACATTGATGCTATGGGCAACATGGAATTGTCGATGGCCAATAGTGGCAAGGCGGATGCCTCGACTCGAGGCGACATGGGTACACAGACTATTCTCGCCCATTTTCCTCTACTACTCCATCCAAATGCGAAATCGGTTATGGTCATCGGACTGGCGAGCGGAGTCACGGCGGGAGAGGCCCTCTATTATCCTATCGAGCATCTCGATGTCGCAGAAATAAGCGGCGAGGTTGTGAAGGCAAGTGATCTATTCCGCAAGTGGAACAACAACGTATTGGATGATCCTCGCACCCACCTCATCGTTCAGGACGGCCGGGCGCACCTGTGGATGACCGACAGAAGGTACGACGTGATAATTTCCGAGCCGTCTAACCCGTGGATGGCCGGACTGTCCAATCTGTTCACCCGTGACCACTTTACCCGGGCGCTGGATCGTCTTAACAACGGCGGTATGTTCGCCCAGTTCATCCATTCCTATCAGATGGACTGGAAGACATTTGCACTGGTTGGTCGCACTTTCAGCGATGTATTCCCGAATGCGTATCTCGTTGCAACTGCACCTACGCTTGACAGTCGTGATTACATGCTTGTCGGAATAAAGGGAGATCGAAGCCTGAATCCGAAAGTTGCGGCGCAGAATCTTCAGTTCGTCCAACAAAGCCCGCACGTCACCTTGCCGGATGCACGTGTCCTCTGGAACCTGATCAAATCGGATGATCTGACCGGTATGTTTGGTGAGGGTGATTTGAATACCGACGTTCACCCCAGACTTGAGTTTGCTGCACCACGCTTGATGTTTCAGGTCGACCGCGTATTGCTCGCGAACGTTGCCGCTCGATCCGGCCTGAGCGGAACCATGCTTGCCGTGCAGCGGGAAGTTACTAATGATGTCGACGCTCAAATCGATCTGGTAGAGTACGCTTTATCAGTGCACATCCCGTTCGCGGTAGGACTCCCGAATCTGGTCGATCTGTCGAAAGCGTCAGAGGACCAAATAGGTCGATACTTTGATTTGGTCAGTGCGTATTGCGACGCGAATCCCGCCGTGTTGTCCCGATTTGCAGATGACACTGTCCGCCATGTTTGTGCTCTTGCACAGATCAGCTCTCTCCAGCAGCATGTTGATAACCAGTCTCCTCACGCCTCGACCTACACCTATCTGGCCTGGTTGTACTACAATGAGGGCATGTCAGATAGTTCGATCGCTACATACCGGCATTGGCTTCTTCGTCACCCGGATGATGCAAGTTTTCGTGTCAGGTTAGGAAGAATGCTGCTATCGACGGGTGCACGGGATGATGCACTGGAACAGTTTCAACTGGCTGTGGTTGACGATCCGGAAAACGCCAAGGCACACTACCACATAGGAATGGTGTTCTCTCAGATGGGCAATTTGCTTGGAGCCGGGGATCATTTCGCCAAGGCGCTGGACCTTCTCCCCCGATACGCCGAGGCGCACAATGCCCTTGGTAATATTCTCGCTTCTACCGGCCAATATGACGACGCTCGACAACACTTCACCGAAGCAGTTAGACTGCGTCCGAACTATCCCGAAGCCCGGGCCGCCCTGAAGAAGCTGAGAACAATCACCGGCAGACGCTAGTAGCTTTCATTCAACTCCTCGATGGCCGCCAGAATCTTGTTGATAGTCGGCAGGCAGGCATTGTCGCCGTCAACTCCATAGGCCACACGCGCATCGATAGCGGTTACCAACTTAACCGGAGCCTCAAGATGGAAAAGACCCGGTCCGGAACAGATTATCGAAGTAATCGTTGCCGCCGTGCCACCGGGGAAGCGGTCTTCAGTCACAACCAGCACCTTCCCACACTCCTCAGCAGTCTTGATTATCGCTTCCTCGTCTATCGGTTTGACTGTGCGAAGATCAATGATGCGGCAATGGATACCCTTTTCCTTTGCAAGCTCTGCCGCCCGCCGACACATCTGAAAGGTCGCACCGTAGGTGATTATTCCAATATCAGTATTCTCTTCGTTGTATGTCCTGGCAACTCCGAACGGAATCAATTCGTCAATATCCGGAAGGGCTGTCTCGATAGGTACTCCCTCCCAGTCACGGCGATTGTACAGAGCAACCGATTCGCAAAAAAGAACCGGATCGTCACAAGCCCATGCCGTCTTAAGCAAGCCGGCGGCATCATAGGCATTTGACGGCACAGCAATCAGAAGTCCGGGTATATTCATCCACGTGCCAAGATTTCCTTCAGAGTGCCAGAAGGCGCCTGCTCCCTGCTTGTAACCACCATAGGTAGTTCGGATAGTCATTGGCATCCGGAACAACCCGCCCGATCGCTGGTATGTCGTACAGATGCGATCCTTGAGCACTTGGTAGGCGGGCGACATGTAGTCGAGAAACTGCACTTCCGGCATTGGTCGCCTGCCCTGGTAAACATGCCCGGATGCGCGCCCAAGAATACCAGCTTCGTCCAGAGGGGAATTGAAACAGCGCAGGTTGCCGAACTCACGTTGTAGGTTCTTTGAAACCAGAAACACTCCGCCCTTTCCCTTTAGTTTGGCCTGCTTCTCTTTGTCCTCAATCATGTGGCCGGAAAAGTCGGCGACATCCTCGCCAAACATGATCACATCCTCCGACAGGAGAAACAAATCGAACAGAGTGTAGTTGATGGCAAAACGCATCGTCATCGGACCGACGTTTTCGGGCAATTCATCGGAGGCGAAATACCCCTTCTTTTTGAACTCTTTGAACTTGGCCACCCGGTCAAAATTGCAGGCTTTCCGGTATTTCCCCCACGTCTTCTGGCATTCATCGAAGTCGTAGGTGTAGACCAAATCCGCAATCATCTCAGCAGTCTTCGGCGTGAAGTTTGTGACCGCCTTTTGAGATTCCTTTGTGACAGCAGAGTCAAGCTCTTCCCACATCTGACCGATCTCATCTGGAGTAACAATGCCGTCCTCGATGAACGCATTACATGTCTTCAAGAGACAGTCATTGTAGGTGTGCCAGTCTTGCTCCACAGGATCCATATAGAACGACTGGTCATCGGACCCGGAATGGGAGCCTTCGCGAGTAACACGGATATTACACAAGGCTGGGCCGTTCCCATCCCGAACATAATTCACAATCTCTTGAGTCCCTGCCAGCGCTTCCTTCACGTCGGTTCCATCGATCTGGAATATCTTCAGTCCGAAGCGCTGGAACCCCTCAAACGGCGTAGTCGGATCACCCTCGGGAAATTGCTCCTCGACCGAGACAGAAATAGCCCAGCCACAGTTATAGATCGCAAAAACCGCCCGTGTCTTATAGAATGACGAATAAAACACAGCGCGGGCAAACTCAGCTTCAGATGTTGACCCTTCTCCTATGGGACAAAACGTGACAGCATCTTCTTTCCATCTACCACCAGGACTTAGCGACTGTTTCGAAATCGGCACCGGGTGCTTTATCGCTTCGGCGATTCCAGAAGCTTCAATGGCGTGACCGCCGGTTGGAGATGCCTGCGGAATCATCGAGTATTCCGGATACCCCGGATGGGCGGGTATCTGCATACCTTTGTTTGGACCATTAGCATCGCCAATCGCCTCAAGCATTTTCCATTCGAGCGGCGTGTTGCGGTGCAGATCGAAAGCCTTGTTTCGATAGTAACCGACCATCGGATCGTCGGAACGCAGAGCTTCGGCAAAGCAGATATCGATCAACTCTTTCCCGCCGCAGCCGATGAAAAACCGGTTGTACCCTTTTCTCAGCAGCAGCTTTTCTTCTCGTTCGACCCGTCGAGCTTTGAGCATCGTATTGAGCATATTGCGCAATTGCGCCGGAGTCATCCCCGAATATGCTTCAAGCTTCTGAGAATCCTTCGGGCGAGAACCAGTCTTGCCGTCATACGATTTCACTTTGTCTATTAACGCGAGAACTTCCAACGTCTACCTCCTGCTTATCTTCAGCTCCGGCTGCGATCGTGTCGCACTAAAAGCCTACTATCAATTCCAGTCTTCCGAGTATAACAGCCCATTTTCACGAAAGCTCCGGCCAAAATAAAGGTTTTTTCATAAAAGGCAAAAAGAAATCCGGTACCAACCCCTCATTCATCGGTCTGATCCCCATTATCACTAGTTCATCATCTCAATATTGGGCTTGATTAGACCGCTCTATTGTGTTATTTCCTTTGCAGTTCAACCAGTTAGCGCGAATTGAGGAGTGCCATGCCCAAATCGACCCGCAAAGTCTCTAAAAAGCGCCCATTAGGCGCCCACGACCTGTTTGGTCTTCGTATGATCTCTGGACTGGCCATCTCGGCCGACGAGCAGCAAATAGCATACACTGTCGAACGAATGGACCAAGAGACAAACAAGTATTTCAGCAACATCCATTTGTGCGATGTGACTACCGGTATCAGCCGTCAGTTTACACACGGCGACCAAAGCGACGGTACGCCAGTCTGGTCACCTGACGGAACTACCCTCGCTTTCGTCTCTACTAGAGACAAGAACACGGGAATCTACCTGATGCCAGTTGAGGGCGGAGCTGAGCGCAGAATCATCGAAATCGACGGCGCTGTCGGCAACCTGCAATGGACTCCCGACGGCAAGGAGCTTCTGCTCTGTTTGCGCTACAACGATTCTCATTTTATTGCCAACAGGAAGAAAAAGAACGAGGCACCGGTTTATCGCCATATAACTCGCTTCTTCTTCAGGCTCGACGCCGCCGGCTATCTACCAAAGGACACTTTCCAAGTGTACGTGCTCAACATAGACAATGGAAAACTGCGTAAGATTACACGCGGAAAGCGCGACAACACCGACCCGCATCTATCGCCTGATGGCAAGTTGATAACCTTTACATCGAACCGGGCCAGCGATCCTGACCTCGACATGGATAGAAATGAGCTGTTTGTTGTTCCATTCAAGGGAGGAAAGGAACGACTTATTCCCACTCCTGCGGGGCCGGTACACAGTCCGAAGTTTTCTCCCGACGGAAAAACAATCGCATACAGCGGCCACGACAATCCCGAAGATGCCTGGGGAGTGACAAACGTACACATCTGGAAAGTCGGCTTGAGTGGCAAGCCCAAAGCGCGCAATCTGATGCCAATGTTTGATCGTATGGTACACGATCAATCACTGAATGACCTCGACGACTCGCATGCGGCCACGCCCATCGAATGGTCGGCTGACGGCAAACGGCTGTTTTTCCTCGGATCGGATACGGGCGTTACAAACCT
>JBHHVC010000089.1:0-10317 GCA_046754125.1 Candidatus Zixiibacteriota bacterium | reverse complement strand
GGATATAACTGAGCGTCGACACCTCCAGGACGAGCTACGCCGGGCCAACGAACACAAGGCAGTTCACTGCCAGACATGTCCGAAAACGGAAGTGATATTGCAAAGATTCTCGACACTATCTGTAAACTCAACGAGATCAATCGCACGGCTGCCGAGCGAATAGTATCAATCGTGACCAGCCTGAGAACATTTGCTCGTCTCGATCAGGCCGATATGGACCGAGTTGATATCCACGAAGGCATCGATTCGACACTCACACTGGTTGGCCACTAATCGAAAGGCAGAATCACAGTTGTCAAAGAGTACGGCGATTTGCCCGACGTTGTCTGTTATCCCAACCAGCTCAACCAGGTGTTCATGAACATACTTGTAAACGGAGCGCAGGCTATCGACGGGAAAGGCAATATCACGATCAGAACATCTCGTCGCGGCGAACAAGTTGTTGTGGAGTTTATTGACAGCGGCAAAGGCATTAGTCCTGAGCACCTGCATAAGCTCTTTGATCCGGGATTCACCACCAAGGGCGTGGGGGTAGGTACCGGTTTGGGGCTTTCAATTGTACACCAGATTGTTAGGGGACATGGCGGTGAGCTACAAGTAGAGAGCGAACCCGGTAAGGGGGCAACTTTTCGCATCGTGCTGCCCGTTGAACGACAATGAGTAGACAAGATTCTCAGTTGGAATCGGCTGCACGCGCGACGGTAATGCTGGTCGATGACGAAGAGTTGGTCACTGCGTCACTGGGGTCATTCCTGCGATTTGAGTCTAACTACGAAGTAGTGACATTTCAATCGCCGTTTGAAGCCTTGCGACACCTGAAAGAGGGGCCGGTCGACATTGTTATATCGGATTTTCTCATGCCGGAAATGGACGGCTTGCAACTGCTACAGGAAGTCAAAACGCTTTATCCCTTTGTGCCCTGTGTTTTGCTCACCGGATATGCTGACAAAGCAAATGCCATCAAGGCAATCAACGAAGTGGGTCTGTACCAGTATATCGAGAAGCCGTGGGACAACGATCAATTAATAATGATCATTCGTAACGGAATCCGCAGCAAAAACGTAAATGAGACACTTGCACAGAAAATACTCCAACTCGATCGTGCGCTGCTGGAGCGCGACAAATTGGTGAAAAGCGCTGATCTGATGCAACGCGAGCTAGAGATGGCCGGTCGATTCCAGCGGCAAATGCTTCCCGATAAACTCCCCTGTCTAAACGGTCTGTCGATTGCCGTACGATATCAACCGGCAATTCAGATCGGCGGCGACTTTTACGACACTATCGAACTGAGCGGGGGGAGGCAAGCCTTGTTGCTGGCCGATGCAACCGGTCACGGCATCCAGGCATCTCTGAGCACGGCCCTGCTCAAATTCGCTTTTGCCTCCTTTGCGGGCACTGATGTCTCTGGCGATGATATCCTGTCGGGGATAAACTCAGTTCTTTACAAAAGTTTGCCATCCGACATATTTGTTGCCTCTTTAGTAGTGGTGATCGATAGCAAAGAGCGGCGAAAAACTGGTTGACGAATTGGTACAAGATTCGGTTCAGTTTCGCCAGTCTGACGCTCCTCCTGAGGATGACCTGACAATACTTGCACTGGAATTCAATTGCGTATAGGAGATAATAATGTCAAATAGTGTTGATGCCCAGGTTATTGTACTGGTTGACGACGAAGAGATGGTACTTACCTCGCTAAGCTCACTCTTGAAGCTGGAGACCGGATATGAAACCCACACTTTTCTGTCTGCGGGCGATGCGTTGAAATTCATTGAGGCGAATGTGGTAAGCCTTGTCATATCCGATTACCTGATGCCCGAAATGGACGGTATCACCTTTCTGGGCAAGGTCCGGGACCTCAAACCGGAGGTCCCGAGGATCATACTCACGGGCTATGCTGACAAAGAAAACGCCATCAAGGCAATCAATGATGTCGGACTTTTCCAATACATTGAAAAGCCGTGGAACAATGACGACCTGTTGATCATTTTGCGAAACGGTCTGGAAAAGCAGCGCCTAATGAACAAGCTGCTGCAGAAGATCGAGGAGATTGACAAAGCGTACGGTGACCTGCAAGGCCTTCACAAGGAGATCGTCAAAACATTTGTCTAAAGAACCAATCAGGAGCAATGGCCCAGATGAGACCTGTCAGCGCTAAAAGGTCAGCGATATAGAAGCCAGAACAGATTTCCCTCTGAATATCGGCTCGAAACCAATTGTCGAAGATGACGCCTGTTTTTGTGACGGGTATCCCGACAGATGGGCATCAACATAAGCGTCGACTCCCGATACCAAGGTCACAATCACTGCAAACCAGGTAAACTTGTTGCGCTCGTCGCGTCGATCCTGCTCCAGGCCGTGTAACTCCTGCCGTAAGGTAATGAGCTCGCCGGGCGTTTCGTCAAACTGCGAGCGGAAATCCGCCGCCTGCCGACCATAATGAATAGCCGATCCGATAAACCAGGTGTCCAATGCAGCAAACAGGGCTGTCTTGACATATCGTCGATTGCCGATTTGCCCGAGTCCCGGAACAAGCAGCGACTTGAAAAATGCTCGGGTTGGATTCTGGCCTAAATGTTCTTCGTAGTTTACAGAACTTGTTATAGGCGCCATTGCATCAAAACGACCCGAGCGCGGGATCAGGAGCGTATCCACTTTCAATTGCGGGGACTGGTCAACGGATGTAGAATCTTCCTGCAGGCCCGAGGCGGTATTCTCAGGGTCAGTGTCTGACTGTGCAATACCTGCTCCGGCTATCAACCACAAGCTCAGGAGAACTCCGATGAGCAAGCGCATTTAGCACACGACCTTGAGTTGTTTTTCCTCCAATGCCACTGTCAACATGTCGCTGGTCACAAGAACCAACTCACCGTCAAGGTACATTGTCAGCCCGTTGGTCGGCTGAATATTGATCGACTGACCGCGATACAGTCTCACATCACGACCGTATTCATATTTTCGCCCGTAAAGTTTTCGCGTGTAGGACGAAAAATCGGCATTTCCCGGCATAATATCGAATACTATCTCCAGCTTGCGGTCGTCAAATCGGGACCCGGGTGAAAGCGACAATCCCGAGGAATATGGAAGCAGGTTGATATTCAAAATGGTCGGGGTCGCCTCGAAGCGAAAAGAGTCCACTTTTATCACCATTTGCCGCGGTTCAACCTCGGCCGCTGCCCGGCTGCCAAGCTGCGACCACCCGATTCCAAAGCGAGGAGTTCTGGCCTGAGCCAGCATACTTGTCAACTGACAAACAAATCCGAACCCGATTGAACCGAAGAACTGTTGCCCGGCAACTACGCCTACGTCGATATGTCGATAATCCAACTTCACCAGTCGTTCAACCATGCCGTCGCCATCAATCGGGCCTGAAATGACTGAACGCATCATGTTGTTAAACCGTCCCATCGGCAGAGAACCGACGGGAATCCCCGCCTCCAGGGCAATTCTCGAGGCAAGATTAAAGGTCCCGTCACCCCCGCACGCAATCAGGGTTGTCACCTTTCCGCGACGACCGAGGTGCCGCCTGACGTACTGGTCCGGCTCTGCCAGCCCCACCAGCATCCGTCCCTGTTGATACAACTCCATCGCCGACCTCGGTTCGAGAACAGTGTACCCGGATCCGTTCTTCTGAATGGCAGAAACAAAACGGTCGATTTGTGTCGGACTATAGGAATATGAACTCTTGTTGGCCAGCAGGCCGTAGTGAACATTTGTTGCCTTTTGGCGGCGTCTACGTATCATATGGGTATTATACAAAAAGCAGTCTGGCTGGGAAACAGAATATGGGGCAGTGTCGCGGTTAGTTGCTATCAAGAAACGATCGGTGCAGTCGCAGGCGAATCCTGCCGATTTACTGGAAATGCCTATGGCCAACACAGCGGGTAACAACCTGAGCAGTTCGTCAGAGAGGCCCTCGGGTCAGACTCTGATTGATATGTTGAAGGAACATCTGCTCTTTCTGGTGCCCTTTGCTTTGCTGCTGGTGTTCTATGCGCCCGTTCTGTACGGGCTGACTTTCGACTGGTATGACGATCCCAATTATTCTCACGGCTTCCTGGTACCGCTGGTTTCCGCGTTTCTGCTTTGGCAAAAACGGAAGGAGCTTCTGTCGGCTGTTTCCGAAGTGGATTATCGTGGTCTTATTCTGGTTATAGGTGGCCAGTTGCTCTTTTTGGTCGCCAACGGCGCGGCTGAGTATTTCACTTTGCGACTATCGTTCATAATAACTCTCTTTGGGCTGGTCTGGCTCCTGTATGGACGGCGTACAGTTGCCCTGAGCTGGTTCGAATTTGGCTTTCTTGTGTTCATGATTCCAATTCCGTACGTTATCTACTACGCTGCCACCTTCCCCATGCAGACATTGGCGGCCAAGGCGACAGTCGGCGCTCTCAAGGCGATTGGTATGGGCGCGGTCAGGCAGGGCAATATCATACACCTGCAGGGAACATCGCTTGAAGTGGCGGAAGCATGTAGCGGCCTTCGATCGCTGGTGTCGCTTTTGGCACTGGGAGCGCTTTACTCGTATATGACACAGAAGACATTGCTTCCGCGTGCGCTTTTGTTTGCTTCTACAGTACCGATTGCCATAGCTGGAAATGTGTTCCGAGTCTTCGTGACATCGCTACTGGTCTACACAGTGTCAGCCGACATAACCGATGAACCTCTTCATTCTCTAATGGGCTTGTCAGTTTTTGTCGTGGCCTTTCTCATGCTGGGAGTACTGGGTTACATCTTCAGGCGGGTGTTTCGATGAAGTTGCCGGTGATTATCGCCAGTATGACCATTTTGGTCGCCGGCACCTTGGGAAATGTCCTGCGGTTTACAACGCCAATGCCAGACCGCCTGCCCGATTTTTCCCGTATTCCGATGAGCTTTGGTCGCTTCCAGGGCGTCGAACGCCGATTCAGTGACCAGAGCTATGATCTCCTCAGAGCCGACACTTCCACTTTCCGAATGTATGGCGCTACTGACGGAGAGAAGATATCTATGTTTGTCGCCTATTTTGCCTCGCAGAAGTATGGCTCGCAGATTCACTCGCCGAAACATTGTCTGCCGGGGGGCGGCTGGCGTATAGACCGGCTGGAGGAGTTCGAGTTGACGCTGGCCGACGGGTCGAGCCGAATTATCGACCGGTTGATAATCACCGATCAGGATCGGCAGCAATTGATGTTCTATTGGTACGAGACGCGCAGTGGCTGTCTGTCCAATGAGTTTCAACTAAAGTGGGACCTGGTCAAAAACTCGCTGCTACTGCGCCCTACCGACGCTTCGTTTGTTCGGCTGACCTTTCCGGTCGCCGGGGGGAATATGGAGGCAGCTACCGAACGAGCTGTCGCATTCATGCAGACGGCGTATCCATCTATTGTGCAGGCTCTTCCATTTCAGAATTAGCGCTTGAAGGGCGGTTCCCGTGACCATATTATTGTTCAGATGATACACTCCCTGATAAAATTGTCGCGACCGACTCAGTGGCTTAAGAACGGCGTTGTATTCGCCGCATTAATTTTTGGCAGCCGGATCAGCGATCTTGATTCCGTTATACTGGCTATGGTGGCAGCCGCTGTTTTCTGCCTGCTTTCCTCCTCGGTGTACACTTTGAACGACCTCTTCGATCGCGAGAACGATCGGGCACACCCCCTGAAGAAAGAACGTCCAATTGCTGCCGGTTTGATTTCTCCTGCGATAGCAGGTGTCTGGGCAACCTTACTGGCTGCTTCCGCTCTGGTCGGAGCATTGGCTGTCAATTGGCATCTGATGTCGGTGAGTTTGGTCTTTCTAGTACTGAATCTTCTGTATTCGACTATTCTTAAGAAAATCGTCATATTGGATGTAATGAGTATTTCGTTCAGTTTTGTCCTGCGCGCCTATGCCGGCGCTCTGGCCATAGGCGTACCGGCATCGAAATGGATGCTTATCAATACCATGTTGCTGGCCCTGTTCCTGGGCTTTGGTAAACGTCGCCACGAACTGACTCTGCTCGACCGGGGGGCCGCCGATCACCGTGAAATACTCGGGCGGTATTCCCCATATCTTCTTGACCAATTAATCGGTGTGGTAACTGCATCTGTAGTCGTTTGCTATATGCTCTATTCGTTTTCGCCGGAAGTGTCAGAAAAGCTCGGGACCGAAAACCTGTTTGTCACCATACCTTTTGTTGTCTACGGGGTGTTTCGCTACCTCTATCTTATTCACAAGGAGGAGCGCGGCGGCTCACCGACCAGAGTGCTGATCGGCGACAAACCGCTTTTGATGAACGTCCTGCTCTGGTTAGCGACGGTAACAGCAATCCTTTATCAAGCACGTTTATGATGGCGCCGCCCCGATACCTTATCGCAGCGGCCTGTTGTGGCTGTCTTCTGTTGAGTGTGGTCACTTGCAGCAAGAAAAATGAAAACGCTCCAGCCGGGGACGCAAAGCAGGCTATTGCGACAACACTCTCGACAAGCAAAAGGCTGGCTCAAATCCGGTTCTTCGCCGACGCACTCATGCCGGACACGGTGGCCACTTTTGGTATAGCGCGATCCACAGGTGTGCAGGTACATCTTGCTGGACAGGCCGATTCTACTGCAAGCAACTGGGCAGCAGATTACCTGAGTCACAACTGCGTAGGCACTGCTGTTTCCAGCTACATGGTGAAGGGCGTTCCGCTCGAGGCAGAGATTGCACAGTTTGCCTCGTTTGAAGATGCTTTCGGTTTCTTTTCGGCCCGGCGACCAGCGGACTATCAGACTGGCCCCGACCCCTCCCGGTATCGCGATGGCGATCTGATCCGGCTGATGCGCGATGCCATAGTGGTTACGCTCAAGGTCGCTACCCCTACCGATTCAGCGCTGGCGGCGATGGACATGCTGGCCGGAGAAATCCGCTCGAATCTCAGCGGAAAGATGGGGCTTCCGGTGTTCTTCATGCTCTTTCCCGCAGGCCACAAACTGGCCGCCGGTGAGCGGTACTATAGTTATGACTTCATGGACGTGCCCAAACTTGGCGAAGTATTCACAGTCGATTACGCTCCGTCCGACGACACAGTCACCCTCTTTCTAACAATGGATGAAAGCGGGGCCAAACTGATCGCTCTGAAAGAATTGGCGCAGGCTATAGCCAGAGTGCAGCCAGTGCCGGACGGCTTTGAATACTGGGGGGATGGTGCCTTCATGTTCGACCACCCAACCTATGGAAAAGTTGTGGCAGGCCTGGTGCGAGGAAAGCTGGCCGGGTTTGTCGGATACGATACTCGAACATCTCACAAGATGGCAACAGCCTGGATCAAGGGACTGCAATAGAAATTCACTCGTCTCCCTCTGAGCGGTAGATCGGGATCCATAGCCAGTCAATTACAACAACCGGCTTACGAAATATACGTTTCAGTCTTTGCTTTGCATTTTTCTACCCGGCCCAAAGGTATAGCTTGCATATGCCGATCTATCCATGTATATAAGAGCGTACACACGAAAGCAAGTCGGACCGAGTTCCCGAAATGCAAGATCATATTCAGGGGCTGTTGTTATGAAGTGTTATCTACTGCTGGCAGCATTTGTTTTTCAGTTTGGGACGATCTGCGCTCAGACCTCTGTAAATATCGAGCAAATACCCGACGCAACAGCCGGCAGCTCTGTGCCCGTGACCATTGCTCTTGACAATCCGTCCCCGTCGGTTGAAATCGGGGGCTTCGATCTCTATATCCTATATGACTCGTCCCTGAGTCTGCAGGCCGTCGATATGGGCCAGCTTCTGACTGATTGCCAATGGGAATTCTTCAGCAGCCAGCAGATCGGTACAGACGAAATCCAGATTGTGGCGATAGCCGAAACAAACAACGGCCCGGCACATCCTGCCTGTTTCGCCGACAGTTCGGGACAGCTTGTTCAACTCACTTTTGGCCTTCCGCCAACAGCTCCAATAGGTACTTTCTACCCCATCAGGTTCAGGTGGAACGATTGCGGCGACAACGCAATTTCGTCGCGGTTCGGCGATACCCTGTTCATTTCGCGCGATGTCTACGGATACGACGGCGATAGCTCATACGTGATCACTGCCGATCTGCCTTTTCCCACTATGACAGGGGCGCCATCGTCATGCCTGTCCGGTTCTCCGGGCACGATCGGTCGCTCGGTTGATTTCTTCAATGGCGGCATTTCGATCATGGCCCCGGACCTGATCCCTCCGGTCGCCCAGTGTCCGACTGATATTGTTGTCAACAACGATTCCGGAAGTTGCGGTGCAATTACAACCTTCAGCGCCACCGTCTGGGACAATCGTCCGGGCGCGGTCATAGTCTGCAACCCGCCCTCCGGGACGATTTTTCCGGTGGGGATAACTGGGGTGACATGCGTTGCGACCGATGCCGCCGGCAACACCGACAGTTGCGGCTTTTTAGTAACGGTGCATGATACTACCCCTCCCCTCGTCTTCTGCCCCTCCGACACGATAGTTGCCAACGATCCCGACAGTTGTGGAGCTATTGTGTTTTTCGACGCCTGGGTGACCGACAATTGCCCCGGCGCAACTGTGGGAAGCAATCCGCCGTCTGGTTATTTCTTTCCGATCGGATCGTTTTCTGTAACCTGCACAGCCGTTGATGGATCGGGAAACGCCAGTGCCTGCAATTTCACTCTGACCGTGATCGATACAACAGCGCCCGTTGTCGATTGCCCCGCAGACATAACGGTGGGAAACGACCCGGGGGAGTGCGGAGCCTCTGTGAGCTACAGCCCAAATGCCAGCGACAACTGCGCAGGAGTGATGATAGCTACTTCTGTTTCGTCCGGCTCATTTTTTCCACTCGGATCAACGCCGGTTCAAGTTATCGCCACCGATTCGTCGGACAACTTAGACAGTTGTATCTTTGTTGTTACCGTAGTGGACACCGAACCGCCGGTGGTGACTTGTCCGCCTGACACTTTTCTTTTCAACGATTCAGGGCAATACGGCGCGATAGTTGATTTTGATCTCCTTGCCACAGACAACTGCCCTGATACAATTGTGGATGCGACGACCGTGCCTGGGTCACTTTTTCCAATAGGTACGACACTGGTGGAAATTGTTGCAATCGATGCCGCAGCCAACCGTGATACCTGCCAGTTCAGTGTGTATGTCGCACTCAACGATCCGGATAGCGACGGTCTGCCCTCGTGGGCAGACAACTGCCCCGACCATTACAATCCATTGCAGGCCGATGCCGACGTCGACGCCATCGGCGATTCGTGCGACCAATGTACTGACACCGACGGCGACAACTATGCCAGCCCCGGTTTTCCTGCCAGCACCTGCCCTGTCGACAACTGCCCATACGATTACAATCCAGCTCAGCTGGATGCCAACTCTGATGGAGTGGGCGACGCTTGTTGTTGCGCTGGTGTCAGGGGGGATGTCAACGGCGACGGCGCCGACCTCGATATCGTAGATGTCACGACATTGGTCACTTACTTGTTTGTAGAAGAGCTGATCATACCCTGTCCTGATGAAGGGGATGCCAACGGCGACGGCAGTACAGGTGCCGACGTAGTAGACCTGACCTTTGTTGTCGATTACCTCTTTGGCACAGCCCCAACGCCGGTGGCATGTCCCTGACTATCGTCGTTGACCAGCGCCTAAGCACAACTCAGCCGGATTAGAGTCGCTACCCCGCTCAACTGCTCGATCCCTAAAGTGTTGACAAAATGGACCAATAGAGTATATTGGGATATGCTGCCGGTTTAGGTGCCTGGCGTTTTGATGCAGCTCCGACGCTCAAATCCACTGGCCCCGGCGACGATGGAATCTCAGTTTGTCCTTTTCTTGAACGGAAATGGCTGAACCGGCTGCCCGGGAAGAGCTTGGTTATTATCTTATTTCTGGAGCAAGTAGTGTGCAACAATTGTTCGCCAGTCTCCTGATTGCTAGTCTGCTGTCATCAGCACCACTCGCACGATCCGGCATTCCGGACGATCAGTTCTGGGAAGGACTTTTGATTTTTGACTCTTCGCTGTCGGGCAATGTGTGGGCTCTGACTGTCTACAACAGTGAATTGATCGCCGGAGGCGATTTCATAACTGCCGGGGGGGACACGGTGAATCATATTGCGCGTTGGGACGGGTCCAACTGGCATCCTTTGGGGCTGGGAATGAACGGCTTCGTCCACGCTCTTGCGGTATACCAGGGGGAATTGATTGCAGGAGGGTCGTTCACACAGGCCAATCGTTTTGAGGTCAATTACATTGCGGCGTGGGACGGCATCAACTGGCGCTCCATCCAATCCGGAATGAATCAGGCCGTTCTGTCTTTTGGCTTGTACGACAACAAGTTAATCGTCGGCGGAATGTTCACTACGGCCGGAGTTGT
>JBHHVC010000088.1:0-10351 GCA_046754125.1 Candidatus Zixiibacteriota bacterium | reverse complement strand
CGCAGCCGTCGGGAACACCATCACCGTCGGCATCGGCGTTGTCGTCGAATCCGGGACAGACATCACAGCCATCGGGAACACCATCCCCGTCGGCATCGAGATTGTCATCGAACCCTGGGCAGAGATCGCACCCGTCGGGCACTCCGTCGCCGTCGCCGTCAAGGTTGTCGTCGAATCCGGGACAGACATCACAGCCATCAGGAACGCCATCACCGTCGCTATCGAGATTATCGTCGAATCCGGGGCAGACATCGCAAAGGTCGCCTACTCCATCCCCGTCGCTGTCCATCTGGTTCGGGTTGGGCACAGTCGGGCAGTTATCGCAGGAATCCCCAATGCCGTCGCCGTCGGTATCGGTTTGGTTTGGATTGGGTATTGTCGGGCAATTGTCGCAGGCATTAGCCCAGGTATCACCATCGGAATCGTTTGGATCATTGGCACATCGGTCAACTACATAACAGTGAGGGCCGTCCCATGTCGGAAAAAACGCCTGCGCATTGATCGACCATTGCCAGATGCCGTTGTTTCCATAGAATGCGGAATCAAGGCAGATAGTTCGGCCGTGGGCAGAGTCGTGAGCGGGGCCGAGCTTAATCCGGAAAGCTACTTGGTCGAAACCAGTGGGAATGCCCGGCTTGAACAGCCTGAATCCGCCAAACCCGACTGTGTCGCAACCGATACCATCGGTGCTAAACGGGTTAACAAAAAACTGCTCGAACATGTCGGCAGTGATTACACCGGTCGTTTCCCCGATGGTTGTATCCCAGACAGCGCCGTCGGGAGAACATACCTGAAAACCGTTGGTTGTCCCTGTCGCAGCGAACCCGGTGTTGTTAGTGAGACGAAGGAAGAAAGTAACTGTGTCCCCGGTCGGAATTCGTCCGAAGGACGAAAGACCAGTTACGTGGTCAAGTGAAAGGCTGCCCTGACCGCTAACAGTGGCCGTACCAGCCACCAATAACAGTCCATAACACAGCCAGACTCGGAGATTACGCATATCTTCTCCTTAGGTGGTTTTGTCGGGCTCGGTGTCGGTCCTGTGGGAAGCACGGCAAGCCCGAACCATGTATGGTGTATATAATAAATGATAAGTGATGTTGCGCTCCGCGTCAATGAAAAATCGGTGAGTGCATCAGCATTGCAGTTCGCGACTTGAAGAACATAGTGAGGTAATCCCTTGATGCTATTGTCATTCAATAAGATAATGGGAGTGCGGCGTCGATGCTGAGCGATTTAACGAATTGGTCTTGATGTCGCATAAGCCCATCACTATACTGGTGCTTTCCGAAAGGCAATGCGAACCAGAACCTGCGAGCAGAGTGTATGACAAGATCGAGCGGCAATCTCATCCTCATCGGTATGATCGTTGGGGCCATCGTCGGCATGGTCGGCGGGTACTACCTCCCGGGCTTTTTTCAAAGTATCTCGTTTATTGGGACGATGTTTTTGAACAGCCTGAAAATGGTTGTAGTGCCGTTAATTGTCGCATCCATGATAGTAGGTGTCACAAACTTGGGGGACATCCGCAAGCTAGGTCGAACATCTGCAAAGACACTCGCCTACTATCTGGTCACTACCGGTTTTTCCGTTCTTATTGGCATCGTTTTGGTCAATCTAATTCAGCCGGGAGTAGGAGTTGAGAGTTTCGGGGCTGCCGTGCCGGATATGATCTCAAAGGCACAGGACAAGACGCTGCGGGATGTTCTGATAGGTCTGATTCCATCCAATGTGCTCGGTGCGGCTGCGTCCGGTAAAGTTCTGCCGCTGATAGTGTTCTCGCTACTTTTCGGAGCGGTACTGTCGGCTATTGGCGAAAAGGGCAAACCGGTCATTGCATTATTTGACGGAATAAATACAGCGATGATGAAAATCGTGCATCTCGTGATCTTCCTTGCTCCCATTGGAGTAATGTCCCTGATCGGCGATATCGTTGCTCAGAAACGTGACTCCCTGAGCGAGTTGGTTTCATCGCTTGGGTTGTACACTCTGGCTGTGATCGGTGGGCTGCTCATTCACGCTATCTTTGTTCTGCCTGCTATTTTGCGTCTCCTTAGCAAACGCAAGCCGCTCAAATACTTTATCAATATGGGGGAGGCACTGGCGACGGCATTTACTACGGCCTCTTCGTCAGCGACCCTACCGGTAACTATTGAAGCAGTGGAAGAAAGAAACAAAGTCGACTCTCGTGCCGCATCATTTGTGTTGCCGTTGGGTGCGACAATCAACATGGATGGCACGGCTATGTACGAAGCTGTAGCTGCTATCTTCATCGCACAGGTTTACGGTATCGATCTTTCCATGGGACAACAAATCATAGTGTTCCTCACCGCGACGTTGGCATCGATTGGCGCCGCTGGCATTCCTCATGCCGGGACGGTTATGATGGTGACCGTGCTGGCTGCGGTGAACCTGCCTATGGAGGGGATCGGACTCATTTTCGCGGTCGACTGGTTCCTGGACCGTTGCCGAACAACTGTCAATGTCTGGGGCGACTCCATCGGTGCAGCGGTTATTGCCGAGACCAAAGAGTTTCGCGCCTAGTTTCCTGATATCGATAGTGGCTTGCAGACCTCCCGGTCTGCTGCCTGACAAGATTCTTGGCTAGCCGCTTAATGGGGCAGACCAGAGGTCTGTCGCCCACAGAGTGGACTAGTTTATCTTACTATCCAGTAATCGCGCGGATACAGGGAATGCAATCTCGCGTCGCTACCTTCCACATGTTTCAGGTACTTTTCGTAGCTTTCAAGCTGCGACTCAGGACCGATGACATAATACTGTGCCTTCGCATATTCCGCCGCAGTTGGGCCATAGCCGGGTAAAACTGCTCCGTATGTCTTTTGCATTCGTCCTTGAATCTGGTCATAAAGATCGGCGGTTTGGTACAGCCTGAGAATTCCCTCACGAAAGCCGCGCACGGCGTCCGGTGTGATTCCATCGGCCAGGTCGGCAGCCATCGATTCGCCGCGCCTTTCATATGATGATGCCGAACGAAACATGGTGAACGCCTGAGCCACAGCGTAGTCGGCAAGCGAACTGTCATAGGGGGCACGGTTAAGTTCGCTGACAACGAACTGCATCGTCTGAGCCAGGTCGGGGCAGCGTTCAGCATAGTATATCATGTTTCCGGTTGCTTCGTTGGCTCTCAATCCGTTGGAGTATGCCAATCCCGCCCCCCAGGTTTTCATGAACATGCTGTGGGCACCACCACCGCCATACAATCTAGCCGACAGGAACGTCAGCAGTGACTCGTCGTCCTGTTCGACAAAACTCGCGCATGGATACAGGTTCAGGTGAACGCCGGAGCGAGTATTCTGGTTAACAAGGCCAACGAAGACAACGTCGGTAGCACTCGGGTCGCGCTCTTGCAAACGGGAAGTGACGATCGGAGTCGTCGAGTACTGTTGGCGTTCCACAGGCAAGTCGGAGAACCGACTGACCAACTGGTCAATCCTCGGTTTCAGTTCTTCCTGCACCTGCGAACCGGCGACGAGAAACCCTCGGACTGTATGTTGATTACGGATTAAATCGACAACATAGGCAACTTGCTTCAGAGCATCGGTAGCGGGTTGCCTGAGGTCCGCTTCCATCTGAGAGCACAGGTACGCGATATCGCCTGCGAGCGAAGCATCGGGGATATCGGAAAGTAAATACTGCAAATCCTCTATCGCATCTTTTGCCAGCGACAGAGAGCCGCTAGAGGCGTCTTCGGTAAGCGACAACTTCGGCCTGTCGACCGAATCGGGAAGCGAATACCTATCGCTCGATAGATCGTCGAGCAGCTCGATGAGCATCTCTTCCGATTGCTTCCTGTCCATACGCATTGCGTATGTCGAGACTTGATTTAGAAAGTCAGCGACCTGATCGGCTTCAGCCGGGGACCCCACCTCCTTCAGTTTCCAGCGCAGCCGGTGTGCAGCGTGTTTTCGCGTAAGGAAGCTGCCTGCACTCAGGAGCAGCGGATTGGTTTGCCTCTGAAACGCATAGACGGGGTCATTCACCCACGATTCCTCGGAACCGCGCATCCGATTACTCAAGCTGCTCAGGCCCGCGTCGACGGCGTCACGCAGGCGGGGCAGGTTGTCCGGGCGCCAGTTGGCTGAGGACAGGACCATCGACAACCAATCGAGCGCACGGCTGGTTTCAGAGGGCGTAGCACCGGACGCGCGAACGACCAGTTCTACTCTTTGGGTATGATAGTTGACGCTGTAATAAGCGTACAGGCCAAGTATTTCGCGCCGCACTGCTTCGGCCATCTCTGTATACGATACCGATCGGCCGTCCATGATAACACCGACATCGGTCAGCAGCGAAGGCAGCAAAGAAAGATATACAAGCAGCGACTCCGGAACTACGTCAAGGGCAAAAGCAAGCCCGATGGTGCCGCCGCTGAGATTATCGAAGGTGGAGACGACCAGGTCGCCGCCACCCGGCAGTTTTTGAACAGAGTATTTCAGCTGATCGTCGAGTGTCATCGGGGGAGCATCGACAAAGCGCGGCATTTCAATTGTGGCCGCTTCCTTATCTATGACGGCCGTTTGCTCATCATACTCCCGCCGATAGCGCGCGAGTACAGCAGATCGGTCGTGCAGTCCGTATTTTTTTTCCAGAGTTTGGCTAAACTGCTCAATCCGTCCCTTTCGATCTGCTTCGGACGCTTCCAACAGTTCAGGATCGGGACGAGTGGCCACAACATATGGTTTGTACTTAAGCATGCCCCATTTGTTGAGAAGCTCTGTCCAGATATTGTGATCGCCGGCCATCATTTGTTCCATCTGTGCGAACTGTTCGTTCAATGCCAGTTGTCTTCGAAAACCGCCGAGACGCTCCAGTCGCATAAGATGAGTCAGCCAGCGAGCCGATGTCCCCCTGAATCCAAAGCCCGGTGGAGAATTGAGAAACTTGCTGATTTCGCGCTTCCGTTCGATAACCCGATTAAGAAGTCGCTGGTTGAACTGAGCCAATTCTGGTGAGCCGTCAGCAAGATTCCCGACAGCAGCGAATTCGGCAGCGACCATGTTTCGGACTGAATCAACCGCGGCCTCTTCCAGTGATTCACGTTTTACGTTACTGATACCGACATAGACGGGTGCCCCTGGGAATGACGAAACCCATGCGAAGACAGCATCGGCGCCAATATCAATAACTCTGGACTCGGAATCGATGAACTTCCTGTAAAGGTTGGATGTCTCACCTGAGGCAACATTATCCACAAGCAGTGACAACAGCAGCCTGTCAGACTCGTCAACATCGAGCAGAGGCGGCCAGGCGCAAACCAGCAGTCCCGGCTCGTTTTCGTTTTGATGTGGGAAGCCAACCAGGCGAATTGTTCCGAACTCAGCCGGACTGGGTGTCGGCAGTCGGTCGTAGGCGGTCCCCGGGTCGTCCCCGGTTGTCACGTCAGGTTCAACCCGTTCGAAAATGGAAGATATTTGCTTTAGGCATTGGTCAATTGAAACAGCATCGGGAATAGAAACGATCATGCCCATATTGTTGAGATGGTGAGTGGACGTATGAAAGCTCCGCAGATTGTCCGGAGTCATCGTGCGAATAGCGCTCGGAAGACCGCCGGCATCGTTCGACAGAGGGTGCCCCGCACCATACAGGAGCAAATCCAGTTCGCGATACAAGTTGCCCCATGGCCTCTCATAGGAACTGACCATTTCGTTGTAGACAGTTCCTTTTTCTTCCAACCGCATGGAGCTGTCTGCCTCGCTGATAGCATACCCGATATTACAAACTTCGCGCCGGATTTCCTCGTCTGAGAAGTTGGGATGCAGCATGGCGTTCAGTTTTTCGTACAAGAGGTCAAAAAAGACATCACTTCCAGCAGCCGTATGAAAGTGATAGCAGGTTTCCATCTGTCTGGTGAATGCGGAACTTCTGCCTACAGACATATCCTCAAGAGACGCGACATACCTTCCGCGCGTACCCTTACCCAACAACAGGTGTTCGCAGGTGTGCGGTTCGCCCTGATCAGAAGGCGGAGAAGAGTTGACCCACATAAAGGCCTGTGGCACCGACTGAATACGCATAAGGTCGAGTATGAATCCGCTCGGAGTGTGGCGAAAACGAGCGCCGGCTAGTTGGCCGTTTTGGTTTTCGTATAGGGCCTCGACAGCGAAATCGGACAGCTGTTGGTTCTCCTTCAGTTGTTCAAACTCGGTCGCGGCCAGTTTTGGATTGGCCATTGCGACGGTGATTGTGAGTGCTATAATAGCGATTGATTTCATCGGCTTCATTGCGGTCACTCCATGCTTGTCAGGTTGGTCTTTTATTTGATTTCAAGTTACCGATCGTTCCTTTGCGTCCCCTTTGCCACAAGCCCCCGTCCAGCGTGACCGTCGATGCGTATATCGAGTGGCTCGGATAGCCTGACATGCCTTACCAGTTCGGTCTGATTGATGACTGGCTGGGCCAGAATCCAGTCCCAGTCAATACGTCCGTTTCCCGCAGCTTCGTTGATTGTGAAATACCCGATCTGAAACGAAGTCAGGTTTTGGAAGAAATGCGTTCCAAACGACGGGTCGACGGCAAAGTCCCCGTAGGCCGCCTCTACAATAACCTTTGCGGCTGAAATCTGCTCCCAACTGGTCGGAATGCCAAGCCATCGTTCGGATGTACCCCATCGGCCCGGGCCAATTAGCAGGTATTGGCGCCGTTCATTTTGCAGATTCTGATTGATAGTGCCAATTTCCGCAGCTATTGACACTGTCCGAGAACGATCAAAGGAGCTTGGATCAACTACGACCAGGTCAGTGATTGTGCGCTCGTGCATATTTCCCAGCGTTCTATTGCTGACACAGATGGCCCCGGCAATATCCGTTTCGTCCAGTGTTACCGATTGCAGCGTTGCTTCTTTGACCATCGGGCGTATTTGGAGGAAGTAGAAAGTGCGCTTTCCTTTTTCATCCTTTTCAAGATCAACAGCAAACTCGATTTCTACAGGACAGTTGAGCCCTTGACTGCCAACGTCGAGCATGTATGTGATCGTGTCGGTGAGAGGAAACCGATTGTGCTTGAGTATTGGTGCGAATGTAATGATCCGTACGCCCTCGTAGGTAGTGCCATCGTATACTCGGTCGTTGGCTACCGAATATGTAGAACAAATGTTGTTGAGAGTGCCATCTGTTTCAGCCTGGGAAATAGGAAGTTTGACAAGTATCCTGTCACCACCCGGCCGGGGCATCAGGCCGGGGCGAGAGAGATCGATTGCGTAAAACTCTCGCTGTGAATTGTTGAACATGTCTTTCACAGTGGAAAACTGCACCAGCCTTTCAGGCTGGGCGGGGGAAAAACGAAGACAATTCATGCCGTCCATAATAGTCTTGCCAAATCCCAGAGCCACGTGCGCCACTCCTTCGTCAGTTGCTCCGCCATCGATGCTGTAAAAATTAAATGATGAGGCAACGCCGGAAATGTGCGGATAAAAGAACTGGCCGTGTTCGCGACCTATCGCTCGTTGAATGATGACCGCCATTTTCTCTTCCTCCACTCGGCTGCCGGTAGCTTCGTGGAAAAGTTTTGTGCGGCGCATGTACGTGGAAGCGTAGACAAGCTTGATAGCGAGGCGCAATTGTTTGGCCCGTTCTTTCATGCTTGAGTGCGCATTGGCCAGCATGTGGGTTTCGTAAATGCCGGCGAATGGTTGCAGGTGAGAGTCCTCCAACAGTGAGGAAGATCGAACTGCCAGAGGATAGTCCACAAAGTCCAATAGTGCTTGAAGATCAGCCGACAGTTCGCGGGAAAGTGATCCTTTGACGAAGCGACGTACTATCTCATCGTCGGAGCGATCCTCAAGAGCAAACTGGCGGAGCTTATTGTCATCAAGAAAACGGTCAAATTCTTCAGAACCGATTACTGCAGAAAAAGGAACTGCCAGTCGGACATCCTCAAGTTCGTCTGGCGATCCGTAGCGAGCCAATAGAGCGTTTACGAAAGCAAGACCGCGTCCCTTTCCGCCCAGCGAGCCGCGACCGATACGTACAAAATCACTCTGAAGGTCAAAGCGCTGACGTGAGAAATCGATGATTTGTCCCCGCTGCTTACGATGCCGAAAATTCCGAAATGTCTGGATCAAGTACAGTCTGAGATCATCGCTGTCCTTGAACTCCGACACCTTGCGGGGGCGCAGACGGCTGGCCAGATCGAATTCGGTCCGTGCCATCAGCCAGTTGGAAAAATGGTTTCGCCGTGCATGATACATGAGCGACTTGTCGGACACCTCGGACAAGCACTTTTCCATAGATCTGAAATTGGTAGCTCGGGCGACCTCGCTTCCGTCGGCTAGTTTGAATACGAAGTCGCCAAAACCGAAATGCTCCATGATATACTCGCTGAGATCCATATGCAGAGTAGGCGAAAGCTTGTAGAGGAAGCCTGCATTCTGAGCAGCGGCAACGGCCTCATTTCTGCGTCCTGAGGATTGCATGAGAATTGGCAATTCGGAGTCCTCTCTTCGAACTCGCTGCACCAACAGCAGACCAGCCTCGTCGTCGAGTTGTCCATCCTTGGAAAAGCGAAAGTCGGAGATTATCCCAAGCGTATGTTCGCGGTATTTTCGGTAAAGTTCCCACCCGGATTCGTAGGTGTCGGCAAGTAGAATCTTGGGGCGCGCCCGCATGCGCATCAGTCTGTCGGTCAGGTTCAATCCTTCAGCCATAAGCGCATTCGTCTGCTGCAAGATCTCGGTATATAGCAGCGGCAAATATGAAGAGTAGAACTTCACTGAATCTTCAATCAGAATAATGACTCGGACGCTGATAAGATTGGTGTCGTTGTCGATGTTTGTCCAGTCTTCCACTAGTTTAATAATTGCCAGAAGGATGCTAACATCTCCGGTCCAGATGAAAGCTCGGTCGATAGCATCGCGAAAACTATGATCGCTAGGAGGTGGAATCTCCTGTTCATCGTATGCCAGCAGGATCACGGGCATTAGGGGTTTGATTTTTTTGACCTCGTGACCAAAAGATACCGCGTCAATATCAGCGACTCGCTTGAAAATAATAACCAGGTCGATATCATGAGTTTTGAGTATTTCCAGTGCCTCTTGCATGTTGGAGGCACGGCGAACGTGCGGCGAAACTGTAAGATTGAGTTCGATGTATTCGTTGTAAATCAGTTCGGCGAGCTGGCCGTCTTCTTCGAGTACATACGAGTCATACAGGCTGGACACCAACAAGATACGTCGCACCCGAAAAGGCATAAGTCGATCGAGCTTCAGGAATCTCGATTCAATACCTTTGACTATCGGTACTGCTTTCATAGTGTTCGCCTTGCAGACATGTATAATGGAATTAGACCGCGCCGGTGCGAAAGTCAATCAAAAAGCTGAGATTGCGCTCCCAAACGGAAACCGGCGAGGCAGTCAGTTGCCGCCTCGCCGGTCACACACGCGAACTTCAAGTGAGATATGGATCGATTGACGAGCCGTTATACAGCTCCCTGATCCATCATGGCATTTGCCACCTTGATAAACCCGGCGATATTCGCACCGTCGACATAGTTGCCAGGGCATCCGTAGGTCTCGCCGGCCTCTGTACAGGCCTGATGGATGTCCTCCATTATTCGTTGCAGGCGATTGTCGACCTCGTCGCGGGTCCAGGACAAACGCTGACTATTCTGAGTCATCTCCAAACCCGAGACAGCGACCCCGCCGGCATTGGCAGCTTTGCCCGGGCCGAATAATATTCCCTTATCGATAAAGGACTGCACCGCGTCGGGTGTGCTCGGCATGTTGGCGCCCTCTGCGACGCAAGTACAGCCGTTAGCCATAAGTGTTTTCGCGTCGTCCAGATTCAGCTCGTTTTGCGTGGCGCACGGTAGAGCTACATCGACCTTTGTATTCCAGACGCCTGTGCCCTCGTGGTATTCTACGCCCGAGAATTCGTCAGCATATTCCTTGATTCGTCCGCGGCGAACATTCTTGAGCTCCATTATGAAATCCCAGCGCTCACCGGCTATGCCCTGTTCATCAACTACGAAGCCGCTGGAGTCCGACATTGTTACGATCTTACCGCCGAGCTGGTTGACCTTCTGAGTGGCATATTGCGCCACGTTACCTGAACCGGAAACAGCGACTCTCTTGCCATCAAAGGATTCTCCGCGCGTTCGGAGCATCTCCTGGGCAAAATAAACACAGCCATAACCGGTCGCTTCGGGCCGGATCAGGCTGCCGCCCCAGCCGATTCCTTTACCGGTCAGAATACCTTCAAATGCGTTGCGAAGGCGCTTATACTGTCCGAACAGGTAGCCTATTTCGCGGCCACCGACACCAATATCACCTGCCGGAACGTCGGTATTGGGTCCGATATGCCGGAACAATTCGCTCATGAGGCTTTGACAAAATGCCATT
>JBHHVC010000087.1:0-10417 GCA_046754125.1 Candidatus Zixiibacteriota bacterium | reverse complement strand
AAGGACGCGATACTGTCGGCATCTATCCACGGGTGCGATTTGTCCGAACCGGTATGAGGGATGTAGAAATCGCATGCCTTTTCGCCGCCAGTGGCAACTGCGTAGAGACTGTTACCATCATTGTCGACAATCATAAACATAACGACGTATGCGATACCTTTGCGGCCAGTCTCATCGTGAGCAATCAGCATGTCGCCGGGAAGCAGTTCGTCAGCCGCAATCGAGTCGCAGTTTTCAGCAAGACTGCGAAAGGTCGTGTGACGCATGTTGAACTGAAGGTACGAATAGAACTCCTTTATCCCCGGAGATTCTTGTTCCTTTGGTTCAAGGACAAACTTCCCCCCGGCTCCGTAAGCAACTTTGTTGTTCAGGAATTGACTGTAGCTCAGCTGCTGGTTATTATTCAACATGATCGAGAAATCGTCAGAGCGGTCACGGTTGAAATAGAATTCACCGAGCAGTCTGATCGGAATGGTTCGATTCACGAAATGAGGACTTCGCCAAGGCAGGTGCACAACCCGGGAAATCGCCCGCCACGGGAATAGCTTCCCGCCCCTGAACAACCCCACAGACTTTGCGTAGTGCCATAATGGAAAACCGGATATCCAGTTGGACCATTCAGACAACTTTGACGAGTCAGGATAATGAAATCCTTCCGGTAATTCAAATTCCGACGCGCAGGTATAGATTGTGTCGGTCATGCTGATGAAGTTGTAATTCTGCTTGTATTCCTGCACTATCGGAGCGATCAGCAGACTGTCCTGAGCATCACATGAGGTCGAGGCCATTAGAGCAATCGCGACAATGAATACTGTTGTTCTGATCATTCTTCTTACTCTCTGACATGTACTTTGAATTGTTCTACCACAACCGACACCCATTTTCTCCCGACTGGTCTGAGAAATATATCTTCTGTAGTGATCAGCAGCAATCAGTATTATGCTCGGAAAAGGCGCGCTCTTCTACTGAGAGATGATTGTCTTCAGAATGCTCGCGGGAAGCGCAGTCGTGGGGGAAGATCTGTTTCGTGGACTGAAATCCTGTACCCATATTGGTCGACACGAGCCCTCTCTATGTCGGTCATTCCGGCAAGCCTCCAGCCGTCATCGGTTTGCCGGTAAAGAAGGTATGTGTATATCGAACTTGCAGTTCGCGTGTGCGACCAGTCGGCCGATCCCTGAAATGACAAGCGGACATATCGATGCACGTTGCGGATTTCGACTAAGCTGAGGGTGTCAAGGTTTGGCCATCCCTGCGCCTGATGCCTCAAAAAGGACCGAAACGAAAAGAAGCCGCGTTTGCGGGCAAGCTGCCTGAGTTCGGCCAACTGTAACTCATCCAGATATGATTCCAGCCGCCCGGTGTCCGACTGCGTTACCAACCCGCGAAGCTGGTGAAACGATGTTATCAGGCTATCGGCCATTGGTGTCCGGGCAGTTTTCGATAACGCTTCGTTATTATTCCTGCAACCGGAACAGAGTGCCGCGTATAGCGCTGTGGTAATCAGTAATCGACGCATAGATGAAAGACGCTAGTTTAGTTACCTACCGTCTTTTATCGGAGCATAACTGCCTATCGCTGAATGCCAGAACGCAACGAACGACTATTGTCAGGCACAGATGCTAAGGCAGCATCAACGGCTGTTCAGGATTTGAACAGGGACGTGGTGCCTGCAGCTATTTAGCCAACCACCTGGCCGCACCCAAGACATCGGCGGATGTATGCCAATTGTCCGGCATGGTAGCTGTCGTGCAACGAGAGAAATGCTATCGTCCCGACTATGGTGTCATCATTAGTGGGAAGATCGATCGGAGACTTGGCCTGAACTGTCGGTTCATCCAGACTTTCCAGGGTTTTCATCAGCTTTTCCGAGTGTACGCTGAGCTGTGACATGATCTCGGCCATCGGCGGATACTCAGAGCTCTCGCGAGGCTTGGCGCCGCGGGCGAAGAGCTCACTGTGGGGCCACTTGTCGGTCATTCCCACAAGTTCGCCCAGCAGGTATCGATGGGCAAGCATATGGCCTACCACAAACTGTATTGAGTTCCCCCTATCATCAATACGTTGAGCCACCTGATCCGGTGCTATTTCTTTTAGAGCTTCGTTGACCAGCCATGTGTTGACTCCGAATTGGCCGTGCAGGGGTGCGATCTGTGGTAACATGTTTGTTCTCCCTGAATATTTGGTTGATTACTCATGTATGCGCTTGTAGCCAAAAAGTTCCCGGTCGAGGCCATAACAGTTCACACGACACGTCGATACTTCGAAAGCGGGAGTTTGTCGAACGAATATCCAGCGATTCAGCCGATTTGCTACCCGGCCTGCTTTTTGTCGTCGCTGTGCAAGATAATTCGAGGCGATGCGGCGTCACTTACACAGTCTTTTGTAATAACTACTTCGCTTATTTCCGGACGTGAGGGGATATCATACATGATGCCAAGCATACATTTTTCAAAGATAGAGCGGAGAGCGCGTGCCCCTGTTTTTCGTTCTTTGGCTATCGAGACCGCTGCCTTTAATGCCTCTTGCTCAAAGGTCAGGCCCACCCCCTCCATCTCGAGGAGATAGGCATATTGACGTGTAATGGCGTTTTTCGGTTCAGTGAGGATAGAAAACAGGGCCTCCTCGTCCAGATCATGCAAAGCAGCGATAACCGGCAGGCGGCCGACCATCTCAGGAATGAGACCATATTCCATCAAGTCAAGGGGTACGACATTGTCGAATATGTCGGGTGCCTTGTGATCGACATGTATCTTTTCAGCCTCAAAACCGACCGTCTTCTTGCCGATGCGCTTGGCGATTGTTCGGTCGAGACCATCAAAGGCACCACCGCAAATGAACAGGATATTGCTTGTGTCGATCTTCACAAATTCCTGCTCGGGATGTTTTCGTCCTCCCTTGGGGGGGATGTTTGCAACTGTCCCTTCCAGAATCTTCAGCAGACCCTGCTGGACTCCTTCGCCTGAGACATCGCGAGTAATCGACGGGTTGCCGTCCTTGCGGGAGATTTTGTCTATCTCATCGATGTAGATAATACCGCGCTCGGTCTTGGCTGCATTGAAATCTGCTGCCTGGTACAACCGAACCAGAATGTTTTCGACATCCTCTCCAACATATCCTGCCTCGGTGAGAACAGTAGCGTCGGCGATGGTAAATGGGACCTTCAGGAGCTTTGCCAGTGAGCGGGCGATCAGAGTTTTTCCGGTTCCCGTCGGACCAACCAGGAGGATATTGGATTTTTCGAGTTCGACATCATGCTTTCTGCGCGGGCCACCGCCACGGTGAGCGCGTGTTCTTGAATTGATTCGCTTGTAATGATTGTAAACTGCCACCGCTACTGTTTTCTTGGCATCTTCCTGTCCGATAATGTAGTCGTCGAGGAAACCTTTTATCTCGGCTGGCGGAGGGATTTCACCGATTTCCTGCGGCTGAGCCTCGTCGGGCGCGCTATCGAGCAGGTCGCTGCACAGATCAACGCAGTCGTTACAGATATATGACTCGTAGCCGGAAAACAGGCGGCTTACCTGGGATGATGATTTTCCGCAGAACGAGCAACGGTGGGGGGTTCGAGTCTTTTTACTGCCGGCCATTTTTGTGCTCCTATGACATCTGACTCCTATGACCAGATTCGATCTTCCTCAGGATATACTGAGTTAGCTGTCTCCCTCGCGATTTGGCGTGTACACTTTGTCTATCAAACCGTACTCTTTAGCTTCCTCGGCCGACATAAAGAAGTTGCGATCGGTGTCCTTTTCGATCTTAGCCAGCTTCTGTCCGGTATGCTCGACCAGCAGTTCATTGAGATGTTTCTTGGTCCTGGTAAACTCTTCGGTCATGATCACGATGTCCGAAATCTGGCCCTGTGTACCTGCCATAGGCTGGTGGATCATAATCCGACTGTTGGGTAGTGCGGCGCGCTTGCCGTTAGTACCGGCACAGAGCAGAAAAGCACCCATCGATGCAGCTATACCCATACAGGTTGTGGCAATGTCTGGCTTGATAAACTGCATAGTGTCGTAGATTGCCATTCCCGACGTAATAGAACCTCCGGGAGAATTGATATAGATAAAAATATCCTTGCTGGAGTCCTCTGCCTCAAGGAACAGCATTTGTGCGATTACCAGATTGGCGATATTGTCGTCGATGGGGGAACCGATGAATATAATTCGGTCTTTCAGCAGCCTCGAAAAAATATCGTACGCGCGCTCGCCTCGGCCGCTCTGTTCGACAACCATAGGCACTAGGAAATTTGACTTAATTGTGTGGTCCATATCCCTTTCTTTCCTCAATCACGCCAGGTGTTGATATTCTGCCTCCGCTATACTTTGGCAGCGCTAACTTCTGCACGGCTGACCAGAAAATCAAGCACTTTGTCCTCAAGAATCGACTCCCGAACATCTGCAATCTTATTTGTTCGCGCCAACGCTTCCCTGGCTTGGTCGACCGTCATGTTATAGTTATCGGCAAACCGTTTAATGTGTTGTTCGGTATCCTGCTGCGAAACTTCAATTTTCTCCAACTCAGCCAGTCTGCTCATCAGAAAGTTCCATCGGATAGTCTTCATACCAACTTGACTATACTTAGCACGCATTTCGTCTTCGTCGCAATCCGGATCATCCTTTTTGATGTCTTCAACCACACGATTCAGGTATTCGTCGACCAACCCAAGTGGAACAGGAATCTCGTTTTGCCGGCAGACCTGCTCGATCAATGCGCTGCGTTGCTGGCGAAGGTGCTGCTGGGCCTGCTCAAGCTCAATGTCCTTACGCACTTTCAGTTTCAACTCCAGAGCCGTTTCTGCGGCACCGGTCATTTTGGCGAAAGCGTCGTTGAGTTCGGGCATAATTCGTTCTTTGACAGCCTTGACCTTGCAGAGATACTTGATTTGCGCACCGGCGAAGGTCTTATCGGGGTAATTATCGTCGTAGACGACCTCTATTTCCTTCTCGTCGCCTTCTTTCATGCCCGGCAATTCGCTTTTGAACTCCTTGATCGTCATGCTGCTGCCCAAATCGATAGTTGAATCCACAAACTTCTTATCCTGGAGTACCATTTTGGGATCATAGACTTTATCGAGGTCGACAACGACCAAATCGCCATCTCTTGCCTCGCGATCAACCTTGCGCAACTCGGAATGGCGTTTGCGCAGGTATTCTACAAAGGTGTCGACATCTTCATCACGCACATCAGTATCCATTGCAGTTATTTTGAGACCGTCCAGACGCACCGACTCGATTTCCGGCAAAACTTCGACAGTGGCAATGAAGGTAAGGGAACCGCCTTCAGGTAGTTCAATATCTGAAACGGTTGGGTACGAGGCCACTTTCAATGTCGATTCGCGGACTGCCTCAGGATAACTGGAGCGGATTAGCGACTCGATTACATTTCCTCGAACCTCGTCCCCATAAGTGGAACGGATAGTCTCTATCGGCGCTTTTCCCTTCCGAAAGCCCTTGAGAGTGACGCTCTTGCGGACTTCGGCAAAGCGCTTCTCCATTTCGGAAGTAACCTTATCCGCCGGAACTTCGATAGTCAGCTTCCGCTTGAGTCCCTCGCCCTGTTCCATTTTGACATTCAAACTCATAAACTCTAACTTTCGACCGATATTCCGTTTTTGTTTACAATCCTCTATTCAGTTTCATGGTGACGCAGGCAACCTGCATCAAACCTGTGCGAAAGGGGGGACTCGAACCCCCACTCCGGATAGGAACTGGATCCTAAATCCAGCGCGTCTGCCAATTCCGCCACTCTCGCTCCGACAGCGCAAACTATTGCACCGCCGCCTCATCTGCAACTATCTTTTTTCTGTTGGGCACAGGAAATGACTTTCAAATCAGGAAAGCCACTGCTACAAAGGCAAGCTCAGTGATCGGCATCAGCAGATGCGGTGGGTAGCGATTTCTGCGCCAGAGGATGCAATTGCCCGTGCACAAACATGCTGAAGGCTGTCTGGTAATAGGCTATTGCATCACTGATTAGTGATGAATCGACTTCGGGGGCAATCCGTTCGAGATCAGAACCATTGACGTCAACCTGCCACAAACTCTGCTCCTGCTGTATTCCCAAAACCGCTAGTCTGCCCTCTCTCAAAAGGGCAACATCCCGATTGTGCGACATTAGCGCTCGCGATTGCTCAGGTGAGGTCGCGAGAATTGATCGGCCAAAGAACTGGCTAACATAGTCAATTCCGAGGAGGTCTAGTACTGTAGGAGCCAGGTCCAGTTGGGAGCAGAGAATGTCGACTTCCCGTCCTGAGGGAATAAGACGCGGGCAGTAGAACAGCAACGGAATTCGGTATGACTCTATCGGTACTTCCTGGGCTCCGTACACGCGGGCACCGTGGTCGGCCACAAATACAAACAGCGTACGATCGAAGAATGCGTGACTTTTGCTGTCTGCAATGAATTTTCCAATGGCGTAGTCAGAATATCGAACAACGTTTAGTCTGGTACGCTCTTCAGGATCGAAGGGAATGCGGCCAGCCGGATAGGTGTATGGGCTGTGGTTGGATACGGTCAGCATTGTCGCAAAAAAAGGTTTGCCGGTCGCAGCCAGAGAATCAAAGACAGTAATCCCCTTATCTAAGAGGTCTTCATCACATACGCCCCAGATGGTCGAAAAGGTCGGGTTGTCGAAATCCTCCTGATCGATCATGCGATCATATCCGTTATTCTCGGCGAAATGCCTGAGATTATCAAAATAAGACCGTCCGCCATATAAGAACACCGTGTTGTAGCCAAGCTGTTTCAGCAGGGCAGGCAGAGTATACAGATTTTCGCATCCGGGTCGCTTGACGATTGATCGTCCCGGAATTGGGGGGAAACTGGCTAAACAGGCTTCTATACCTCGGACAGTCCTGTTTCCAGTGGCATAAACATTAGTGAAGAGCAGTCCGCTACGGGACAGGCTGTCAAATCGTGGAGTCGCGTCAGGACCGCTGGGATTCAGGTTGCCACTGAACTCAAAGGAAAAACTCTCCTCGATGATCAGTACAATATTGTCATACTCAGGCAAACCGTCATTATCTACTAGTCTGTCAATCGAGAACTGATCGCCCGCATCAGTGAAAATCGATATCGAATCCGCAAGCAAATGTTGCAACCGTCGGTGCGCCGTTTTCTCATCGGTAGTAGTGTAATACTGTTCATAATCGAGTTCATTGGTCATTGCAGCGTAGAAGAAGGAGTAAATGCCGTTACCCGTTATCTCGTTCAAAACGCGATTGTCAGAAATTCGTGAAGCATTGATTCCCACCGTTAGCAACGACAAGGCGGTCACGCTCGCGATTACAGCCAGCAGTCCGGCCCGGCAGCGAAAGGGAGCTTTTGTTTTCAGGGAGAGTAGTAGTTGCCGACGTCCCTTCCACACGATCAGGGTGGTAAGTATTGCAACAACGATGAGCGCTTCGAGAACCGGATAGGTCTCCCAGATGTTTATGAAAACTTCGTGCGGATAGAACAGGTAATCAACTGCCACATAGTTGAACCTCGAAGCGAACTCATCGAAAAAGAACCACTCAGTCACGGCAAGATATAGTATTCCGTAGACAAAGATAATCGCCTTTCCGATCAGCAAAGCATGTCCGAATCGTGAGCGCAGCCACCGGTCCGGGAAAACAACAATGCCCAATTGCACTAAAAAAGCAAGACAGAGGCCGATAATCACGTCCAGAAGCAGGCCCGACAACAGCGACACGGGTAGCAGGTACCATACATCCAGAAGGTCAGCGCTGTTTTCAATGGCCAGAGCAATTCGGGTCAGGGTCGTCGAGACTATGTAGATAGATCCAAACCAGATCAGCGTACGCCAACGGCTTGAGTCGAGAAGTCGGATAAGCTTTGTACTCAACTTCGATTTTGACAATTCTGCACCTGCTACTGACAGTTCACATCACAGTCATTGCGAGTCTAATGTACGGATCAATCAAACGGGCGCAAGGTCAATTGCGGGTGGTTGCTACCGCGGCCGCCGAATCAGCACCGAGTATCCTCATATGCTTGTCCGGCTGGCTGGATTTGGCTATAATGGAAGATGGCTGTTCCGACATTAAGTGGCAACTTAATCAATCTACGTCAGCCACGACGTGCTGATGCCGATATGATTCAACGCAATGCCAATCATCGCGATGTCGCTCGATTTGTGCCGTGCCTGCCAAATCCATACACTGCACGTGATGCCAGGATGTGGATCAATCATTGTTTTCTGGTTGCACGAAGGGGTGGTGAGTACCAGTTTGGAATCGAGGACAAAGTCAGCCGGTGCATTATTGGAATGATCGGACTACATCGGGTTAACCGCACGGATCGCAATGCCGAGGTGGGCTACTGGCTGGGCAGGAGATATTGGAACAGAGGATTCGTCACTGAAGCTCTCAGGCTGATCGCGCAGTATTCATTTGGTTCGCTGAAGTTAGTGCGCGTATACGCTATCGTCCTAGACACAAATACGGCCTCGATTCGCGCTCTTGAAAAAACAGGCTTTGTCCGCGAGTCGGTGATGCGACAAGCCAGCTTTCATGGCAGACGCTGGCATAACGTATACGGCTACGGACTGCTGGCAAAAGAGTTCCGGCGCTGAGACAAGGTCGTCAAAGATGATCCGACCGACTAACCGGCATCTTACCCCATTGAATCAATCTTCATCGTGATCATCGTCATCGTGATTGTCGTCATCGTCCTCGCCTTCCGACATGAATGGCTTAAGAAGTGCCCTGCTGCTGTCGATCCAGGCGAAAACTGAATCTTGTTGTGCTCCCTCTATCAGTCGGCCCCAGTGCATAAGCCGATAGCTCAGTAGTGGCATTTCTCCATCTTCGATCTCCTCTTTCATTTCGTGGAGGGTTTCGAGTTGGTTCCCATGACCGCCGAAGGGGAAGTCGTTGGACATATCGACATGCTCGCGCGCCTCTTCGCCATGATCGCGCATAAAGCCACCCACCAGCGGCAGGCTGACATACCAGGGATAGTCGGTCGAGTCACTGTGACAATCAAAGCAGGAATACGCAAAGATTGGTTTTACTTGCTGGTACGATTCGTTGATAGCTACGAGAATGCTGTCAAGCAGTTGTTGCTGGTCGGTAGCCAGACTATCGGCCGCGATCTCCTGCGCACCATCGACCTTTTCGTGATCTTCATCGCCATGCGCTTTCACCAGTGCCAAAGCCAGCATTGACATGAGTGCGGCCAACAGCAAGAGTACAAACCCGCGCCCCAGGCATTTTTTCAACTGTTGTTTCATCTGACTCTCCCAACATATGCTCAGATTCATTTGTTATTTCCGTTTTCAAGGGCCGCTTTCAGATGGCCGCTATGTTTTTCAAGAATCGCTTCGGCTGTTGGCTTATTAATCGATGCCCGCTGCATCAATATGGCCGTCTTGACTATGCCATCTGCTCGTGCCAAAAGATCGTCAGCCTGTTGCAGATCAATGGCGAGGATATCCATCAGCAGCTTTCGTGATCGAGCTGCCAGCTTGTCCGACTTTGCCTGCAGGTCGACCATCAGGTTGCCGTATGTTTTGCCCAGTATCACCATCGCTGTAGTAGAGATCATATTCAGCGTCATTTTCTGCGCAGTGCCGGATTTCATCCGTGTCGAACCGGTGATGACCTCGGGACCAACCGGTAATGAAATAACAACTGATGCGCTGTCGATCGCTGGATCGATTGTGCCACTCTGATCGAGCTCATTGCAAATGATGAATACTGTCTTACACCCGATCGATTGTGCGTATTCGAGCGCCGAGAGTGTGTAGGGCGTACGGCGGGATGCAGCCAGTCCGATCACCAGATCGCCTGGACTGAGGCGTTGTTGCTCCAGATCAGATATGGCGCTGTCGCGACGGTCCTCGACCCCTTCCTGTGACATGACGAGTGTATCATAGCCGCCAGAAATGAGCCCAATTATCTGCTGAGGATCGGTACCGAATGTTGGAGGACACTCTACTGCATCCAGCACTCCAAGGCGACCTGAGGTACCGGCCCCCACATAGAACACGCGCCCGTCTGCTCGCAGACTAGCGGCGAACAATTCGGCTGCGGCAGCGATTTCCGGAAGTGCACGCTCAACTACCATTGCCACAGTCTTGTCTTCATCATTAATACGCCTGACTGCCTCAAGCGGAGGCAAGAGGTCGATATCGACAGTTCGAGGATTGACCTGCTCGGTCTCGAGCGCGTTGAGCCTGTCGATAATCTTCTGATAGTCAACCATCTGTAGAAAGTTAGACCACTACCGGGTTCCGCTCAACAAAAAAATCTGAGCCGGCAAACCTGCTATGCGGTGGACGAAATACCATCCGATTAAGGTAGAATGGTGCTTGACCCAACTGGCAATCAGTTCAGTCGCGAGGCGAACGGCGTTTGGTGAAGTATCGGATAGGGTGCTCGCAAGAATACCCTGCATTCTGGAAGGAGCTG
>JBHHVC010000086.1:0-10469 GCA_046754125.1 Candidatus Zixiibacteriota bacterium | reverse complement strand
CACAAATCCGCCTTGACAACGTCAAGTATACTAGTATACGTAATACTTGCAATCTTAACCGTTGGGGAGACACGGTGAAAGCAGTCCTGAATCATCTTTCAATAGTTGCACTATGCTGGTTGTGCACGACCTCGGCGCTATCGGATGACCTTCCCCGTCGCGGAAAAGCAGTCTTGTCATCGGAAGCAGCTCCCGCCGACTGCATGGTGCAGCATGACGTCGGCAAGCTGGTAGTCCCTCGCTCCGTTACACCCGACATTGGATTGTTCATGTTGGAGAAACTCTACGACTGCTTCACAGGTAAACGGGTGGTGCGGATGGTGGAGTATCCGAAGGGCTCCGGCGTAGGGTATTTGTGGGCTACTTTTTTGTTCGGTGGTGTTGTCGGAGCGGACACTCTGTTTGCAGATGCAGTTCTATTGGGAACCGACCCGAATCAGCCTTACCTGGTTCATCGCTCTCTCCTGACACCGGACGATGATGATTCAGTGTCGGCAGTATCCGAACAGGACTTCATAGGCGTCTCTAACGACTCCCTTACCGAACTCAGAGGCACGTCCTTCAACTTGCTCGACCGACGGGGCCATCTGCCTATGTACATCCAGGTGACTTTCAAATCCTACGCATGGTCATATGAATACGCTGAGGATTTCGTTCTGTTCGACATAGACATTCGAAACATTGGGACACAGACTATCAAGGCCATGTATGTAGGCGTCTGGGGTTTGACCAGCGGTATTTATTCCCACTCCAACAGCGGAAGAAAGTCAAACGGACTCAGCGGCTTTCTACGCTCTGCAGTAATTGACCTCACTTGTCCCTTCCGAGACACTGTCAATATCATGTGGAGCGCCGACGACGACGGTGATCCGGTCGGCGGTGTTTTCGAGCGACGGCTCGTCAATGGACCGGGGGGACTGATGCGATCGGCTCCGGATATCGTTGGGATATCCTTCCTGAACTCGACTCGCGCGGTGCACCCGAACAGACGACTTAGGGTTTCCTATAATTGGACATTCGATATGCCTTTCGAAGACAATCCGTTCGCTCCCCGTCGTAGAACCGACACACGTCAATATCTGGGCGAGGATGAATTCAGGCCGCACTCCGACGTTGATTTCTACTATAGTATGCAGAACGGAGATATTGATTATGACCAGGCTCGTACCGCAATCATCGGTCCCAACGATCCTACCTGGCGTTTTCCAAAGCAAGATATCGCCGCCGACATAGCTGACGGGAATTCTATGGTCCAGCAAACCCTCTCCATCGGCCCGTGGAATCTATCACCCGGTGCAGTTGTGTCGGTACCAGTCGCCATAGTTGCCGGCGAAAACTTCCACACCAATCCCGACAATATTGACAACCTGCCTGACAATCCCTGGGCGTACTACCAAAGCGTCGACTTCTCCGACCTCGCCAAGAATGCCCTGTGGGCCGACTGGATATATGACAACCCCGGCGTTGACAGCGACAACGACGGCTACGCGGGCGAGTTTCGCGTCTGTGTGCACGAATCGACGTTCGTCGACGGACAATGGACAGCGACCGACGCCGATACTGTCTGGTACAAGGGGGATGGCGTCCCTGACTGGCGAGGCGCGGCTCCCCCGCCCGCGCCCGACTTCTGGATCACGCCAACTGTCAACGGTGTCCATGTTCGATTCAACGGCAGCCGTTCCGAAACCGAGAAAGACATCTGGCTGCGCGCGGTCGACTTCGAGGGTTACAACGTCTACCTCGGACGCGACGAAAGAAAAGAAAGTCTCTCCCTCATCGCGTCATACGACCGGGAGAATTTCGACAAATGGGTGTTCAACGTCAGCGCATCCGACGATGATGCAACATTCGAGCTGCACGAGCCGCCCTTCACACTCGAACGGCTACGCTGTCTCTACGGCGAGGGCGTTGATCCGTGCAACGATTCCGCGTTTGATCCCGAACGCTTCGGTTCCAGCAGACCATATCGCCATCCACTCTATGCCGACTCCATCTTCTTCTTCGTGCGTCATGGCCAAAATGCCTCGCAACTCGGCGTAGTAACACCAATCAGAAAAGTCTATCCGAACGAACCGGATCCGGGCAATACTCCCATAGATTCGCTTCCTCCCGATCGTTTCACCTCCGAAGGGAATCTCAAGTTCTACGAGTACGAATTCGAGATTAACAACCTGTTGCCAACCCTGCCTTACTATGTCAACGTGACAGCCTTCGACTTCGGCTCACCCGCATCGGGACTTAGCCCGCTCGAATCATCACCGACCGTTGGTATCAGGCATCTTTTTCCGCTCACAAACGAGCGCGACACCGACGTTGCCAACCGGGACGTCTACATCTATCCGAATCCATACCGCAAAGATGCTGCGTATCGTGCACGTGGATTAGAAGGCCGCACCGATGATCGTCATAACGACCGTGTCCGTCGGATTCATTTTGCGAACCTCCCGCCACGATGCACTATTCGCATTTTCACTATCGACGGCGATATGGTTCGTGAGATAGCGCACGACGTTGATCCGTCCGAGCCGCTGAGCAGCCACGGCACCTGGGACTTGATCTCTCGCAACGGCGAGCCAGCCGTCTCGGGACTGTACTACTGGTCTGTCGAGTCCGACACCCGCACCCAACTCGGCAAACTGGTGATTATCCGGTAGAGGGGTTCCGTGCCCACCAGTTTTACAGGCCGCAGAAAAAAACCTCTTGTCATAACGGTTTTCTCTGCTGATATATGTAAATTGTGGTAAAACCATAAGGGATGCTGATGAAGGTATTGGTAGTTGGCTCCGGAGGCAGAGAACACGCTCTGGCTTGGAAGCTAAAGCAGTCCAGAAAAGTTGATAAGCTCTTTTGCGCCCCCGGAAGCAGCGGCATAGGGCAGATTGCGCGATGTGTCAAGATCAAGGCCACCAACATAAGAGGTTTGGCCGATTTTGCGGCGCGAAACAAGATTGGACTTACCGTAGTGGGACCGGAGGCGCCTCTGGTACAGGGTATTGCCGATGAGTTCCGGCGACGTCGACTTAAGCTATTCGGCCCTAACCGCATGGGAGCTCAGATTGAATCCAGCAAGGTTTTCTGCAAGGAATTTCTGAGAAAATACCATATCCCCACTGCATCATTCCGCGTATTTGGCATCGCCGCCGAGGCAATCGGGTTTTGTAAGACTGTGAAATACCCGGTCGTAGTCAAAGCGGATGGACTTGCTGCAGGTAAGGGTGTAATCATCGCGCGAACATTTGAACAGGCAGCAACCGCAATCGAGCAGTTGATGATTAAGCGGGCTTTCGGCAAGGCGGGAAACCGTATTGTTATCGAGTCATTTCTTCAGGGACAGGAAGTCTCGATCATGGCTGTCACCGACGGCAAACGGATAGTCACTTTCCCCTCCAGCCAGGATCATAAACAGGCCTTTGAGGGTGATCGCGGACCGAATACCGGAGGCATGGGGGCTTTTTGTCCATCAGGCCTTACTGACGGTGATGTAGCGCAACAGATTACAGAGTCCATCCTCCAGCCAACAATCAAGGGTCTTGCGGCCGAGGGCATCAGCTACAAGGGCGTTCTTTATGCCGGATTGATGATGACTGAAAACGGGCCGAGCGTTCTTGAATACAACTGTAGATTCGGCGATCCGGAAACCCAGGCTATCCTCCCCCTTATGAAAAGCGACCTGCTTGACCTGCTGCTCGCGGCTGTTTCCGGGAAGCTTACGTCTGCTGCCAAGACTTCGTGGCACCCGGGTGCCGCCGCATGCGTGGTAATGGCCTCGCAGGGTTACCCCGGCAAGTATGTAACTGGTGTGGAGATAGCCGGCATCTCAAAGAACAATACTGATTCCTCATGTATGGTTTTTCACGCCGGCACCATCTTCAAGAATAAAAAATGGCAAACCTCCGGCGGGCGGGTGCTCGGCGTTACTGCTCACGACAAGACTCTTAAGGACGCCCTGAACAAAGCATATCGAAAGGTCGGGAGTATTCGGTTTCGGGGAGCTATGTACCGAAAAGATATTGGTTTCAGAGTACTCAAACCAGTCCGCACAGATAAACAGGAATCTCAAAATGACTAAGGTACTCATTGTCATTGGTTCGAAAACAGATATGGAATATGCCGAGAAGTGCCTAAAACAGCTGCAACAGTTCCAAATAGAGGGAACCATCGAAGTCAGCTCGGCACATCGCCATCCCGACAGGACGCGGGAACTTGCGGAAGGGGCTCAGACAGGAGGATATGCCCTCGTGATTGCAATGGCAGGACTGGCAGCGGCTCTTCCGGGAGTTGTGGCCGCGCATACTAATTTGCCCGTGATAGGCGTTCCGCTACCCGCCGCCATAGGGGGTATTGACTCGTTGCTGTCTATCGCCCAAATGCCGCCCGGAATTCCGGTAGCCACAATGGGAATAGGCTCCCCGGGAGCGACCAACGCAGCTATCCTGGCCGCCCGAATAATTGCTCTGGTCGATCCGAAAACAAAATCTGCCGTCGATCGGCACCGACAATCACTCTAAACGGTTATACATATCTGAATCGTCTATTATGTTCGATGGTACAATGAATGAAAAACATTACAGGAGAGAACATGGAAAACTTGCGTCGATTAGCTGACACCGGACGGAACATAACGGCAGTTGCCCTCAGTCTGGTACTCCTCATGTCGGGCCTTGTCTTTGGTGAACTTGAGAAGGCCAAAGAACATTTCAATGCCGGCATCAATGCCTCCCAGAAGGAAAACAAAGAGGGCGCTATTCTGGCCTACAAGGCGGCAATCGCCGAGGAAGCCAGCTTTGTCGACCCTTATATCAACCTCGGCGCCATCTATTTTGAGCAGAAAGACTACAAACTGGCCGCTGACCTGTTCAAAACCGCGACTGAGATCGACTCCAAGAACATCGATGCATTTGCCAATCTTGGTCGAGTGCAGTACAAGCTGAAGAAGTATGCCGAGGCAGAGACGGCTTTTAAGTCCGCAGTCGCCCTTGATGGTAAGAATGCTGACCTGTACCGAGACCTTGGGAAAGTATACTACAAGAAGCGCAACTACGCCGAAGTAGTCTCGTCGCTGACCGAGTTCCATAAACTGGGAGGGGGCGATCACCTCTCTTGGTTCATGCTTGGCAAGGGACATCAGAAAACGGAGAAGCCTGCTGAAGCAATCAAGGCATTCAAACAATCGATCAAGGCAAAACAAAAGTACTACAATGCTCACTTCGCTCTTGGCCAGATATATCTTTCTCAGGAGAAGTACTTGAAGGCGGCCGAATCGTTCAAAGCCGCCTCAAAAGCAAATCCAAAGAAACATCAGGCTGCATACAACTACGCTGTCGCCATGGAGAACTACGACTCAGAAGACTACGCTACAAACATTGCTGCGTGGGAGCGGTTCATCCGGAAAGCAAAGAACAACCCGAAGGCGAAAAACCAACTGGCACAAGCACAAAGCCACGTCGATGACTTGAAAAAGGCGAAAGAACACAGTGATCTGAACTAACCATTCGGTGTGGGAGCAGCATAAGGCCGAGTCTGCATTGGCATTTTGTCTCGCATGACGTCAACTCAAGACAGATCGAGCACCCAGCCGCCAGGGATTGGACCTATGGTAGGCATGCGCTACGAGGATTGCGAGGCTGGCGTTGTACAGTAATGGTTGTCTTAGAAAGTCATATCTCTATTGCCGGGAAAACTCGACTTTTTCAAACTCGTCCCATTCGACTTCGATCACATCCCCGTCGGAAAGCTCAATAAATATACCCTTGTTGTCGTCATCGACATCATTTGACCCGCTCAGCCTGAACGAGCGTCCGTCCCAAAGAGTAACTATTGACGAGCGCCTGGAGCGTTTCTCAATCTGCCTGATTCGGCTGAACTCGATATCGAATTGCACATCGCGATACTCGCCGTCAAGAATCTCCCAGCTTTGCTCTTCGTCGTTGTCCCAACGAATCCTGCCGGTGTAACTGTCTCCGTCCTCAGAAAAAACGGTTCCCTGCAGCGGATGTCCACCGTCAAAGTCGTCATATTTCACTGGCTCAGCAGGGTCGGAAAAATCAAGTCGCTCGAATTCGTCCCATTGGACTATTACCTGTCCAAAGTCAGGGTTAGAAATGACAATCCCACGGTTTCCGTCATCAACGTCGTTGCTTCCCTTCAAGACCGTTTCGGTTCCATTTTTCAAGATCACGGTAGAGCCGTTGGAGCTATAGCGCTCTATTGCGGCAATCTTGTCGAACTTGATCTTGCGCTTTTTACTGCGGTCGTTGCCGTCTAGTATATCGCGGCTGAACACCTCGTCGTAATCCCAGCAGACAAAGCCTGTGTATTCATCCCCTCGACGTGTCTCTAGTGTTCCATATAAGCGGTTGCCGAAGTGGGATTCACCAGCGGAACGAGCCGACATGAAGTCAATCCGCTCAATGTCATCCCAAGCCAGTTCGATCTCCCCCTCCTGCTCGTCCTCTATCACAATCTCCCTGATATCCTCGCCGATATCGGTCGAACCCTGAGAAAACTCCACTTTCTCCCCAGACTTCAGAACCAGCAGGACCTCATTGTCATCAGTCGGTTCCAAACTCTGGATATGGCCAAAACGAATGCCGGATTGTGCGCTTCCCGATAAATATGTGTACGAGTGCGACCTCGGCCCACCAATCCTAAGCCCAAATATCTCAACGGAAGCTTCGCGACCACGATATTTCCTCCTCTTCGAATGTTTCCTCGCGTTCCTGGAAAGCTCCTTAGTACCATCAAGAACATCCACCCAGCACGCCTCGTTTTTGTCCCACCGAATCAACCCGGTGAACTCGTCGCCGTCAACTGTCGTAATTACTCCGTAAATCCTGCCTGACTGGTCCGCGGCAAAGGACGTGAACGCGGCTATAAGAACAGTGGAGAAAACAATAAAGAGTGCCTTCATGACAACCTCCGAAGTTTGATCTCATCTACTGAGAGAATCTACGGCATAAGCTGCCAAAAGTTCAGTCCGGATATGATTTTTCGACGTTTTCTGAAGCTGCAGGGCTTTGACTTTAGCTATTTTACCAGCACCATCTTGCGGACCATCGACCATTCGGCAGTCTTGAGGCGGTAGAAGTAAATGCCCGAAGGAGCAACCCGACCGGAATCGTAGCGGCTATCCCATGTCGTGCGGTAATAGCCCGCCGGCAAACGTTCCGACAACGGTACAGCAACGACTTGTCCCAGAATATTGAATACTTCGAGAACAACATCGCTTGCACCCGGAATCTCGAACTCAATTGTGGTCGAAGGGTTGAACGGATTGGGATAATTCTGAGCTAGGGCATAATCGGCAGGAAGCAGATCGTGATCTAGTTGTTCAACCGATGTCTGGGGCGAGACCAACACCATCCCGGAGGCGACAACCGGCGTTGCCTGCACTCCTGCGGTGTCAAATACGGCGAGACTCATATTGCCAGTGGTTGCGGTATCGAACAGGTAGGTCCCCTCCTGTCCAATCGCTGAAACATGGATATATGCCAGTGGGTAGCGTCCGTCCGGAAGCAGCGTCGACGGCACTACCGATTCGACACTTAGTTCCAGTCGACCTGCCGCGGAATCGATGTTCGCCGAGGTCAAGGCCTGCGTTAGCAGCAGGGGGCCAAACTCGACCGAATCGACATAGATTCCGTCGCTATCGTACGAGAGTGGCAATGTTATCCTCGACGCCGCCGTGTGCAGCCGTACCTCAATCGGAAGTTCGCCCGGCTGACCCGGCTCTATGGTAACGAATTCGAGTGATATCGTATCAACCGGCACGCTCCCGCTCGACTGAAGATAGTCAAATACTAATGGAACTCCAGTTACAGCGCGAAAGGAATTACTGTCGACAACTCTAATAGTGGTAGAATACACATTCCCCGCCGACAGTCCGACTGCGTCAATGCTGACATGTACTGTGTCGTCACTGCTGCCCGCTGTCGGGTCAAGAACCGCCCAGGCGGCGGCTGACGATGCTGTCCAGTTTACTGTCCCGGTGCCTTGATTCGTTATTACAAGGGGTGCCCTGACAAGCTGGGGCGATTCGCTCGAAATGAACAATGAATCCGGCGATGGCGCCACTAACGGGACGTTATTTATGACATCCAGCCGGACAAGGACCGTATCCGGACCTCCCGTAGTTTGCGGCGAATCGAATTCGATCGTACTCGCGAAGGTACTTACCGGCAGGTGTGAAGCTGTGACCGTCGCCAGCACAGCTTCCGGTCCCGTGCCCGTCTCTTTTGAAAGGGAGAACCAGTCGGACGTGTATTGTGCAGACCAGTCGAAAGGAAACGACAGGACATCGCTGACAATTAATATACTGTCACTTTGAATCTCGTCCAGACTGTAAAAGGCAACAAAGTGCAGGCTGTCGGGCACTACCGCCAGTTCCGGACCGGAGACTACGAGACTGATCGCGACCGACTGAGAAGTGTCGTGGTTGAGCGTATCGAGAAAGACAACCTTACCAGCGTACGTTCCAACTGCAAGTGTATCTGTAGCTACGCCGCAACTCAGACTGTCCGGAGTTCTCCCTCCGGCGGGTGTCACACTCAGCCAACTCGGCCACGATTGCGCCGCATAATCAAGCGGAACAGAACCGGTATGTCCGATCTGTATTTGTTGCGCGGGCGGAGACGCCCCGCCAAAAGCCATGAAGAAGAACAACGACTCCGGAGTTGGAACCAGCGTGTCCGACTGCGAAAATAGCTCGACCACATAACGTAATCGAACCGATTCATTGAAGGCCGCCGTGTCGACGACATCGACCCACGAAACGTACGTACTGTCAGGCTTCCCCGAAAGATTGGGCACTGTAAAACTGATAATGTCATTATTCCCACCACTTGGCCGGTCAGCCTGTAGCCAATTGTCGCCGACAGTGGCGCTCCAGTTGAGATTCCCGATGCCCCCGTTCAAGACGGTTACGGAATTAGCCACGCCAGAGGGATCGTTGGTGCGTACAAAGAGTGAATCCGGTTGAAGGAGCAGCATCGGCTTGTCGTTTACTATCTGGAGCGTTACAGCGACCGTGTCGGGCGAGCCAATGGCATCAGCCGCTGACACAATAATCCGGTCTAGATAATTCGCTTTCGGCAAAGATGATCCGTCAACAACTGCCAACATCGTGTCAGGAGCCACGCCGGTGGCCGTCAGAACCGTAATCCATGAACTTGTCGTCGACGCCGTCCAGTCATACGTTCCCCCGTTCTGTTCCGTTATGGATACAGCGAGAGTGTCCGGGCTGAACAGACCCTCGAAGGCGGTCACATTGAAGTTGGTCGGAGCCAGGGACAACGTCGGTCCCGTGACTACCAGACTCACGGATACTGTGGTGGAAGAATCATGATTCAGCGTATCGACAAGGGTTATTTCCGTCTGATACGCTCCATAATCAAGGCCGGCCCCGGAGACCGTCAGAGTGAGATTGGCAGGAGTCATGCTCGATACCGGGCTGACCGTCAGCCATGACGCGTTTTCAATAACCACAAAGGGCAGGCTGTTGTAACCGGTATGCTCTACATCGACAGTCTGTGCCGCAGGTGGAGTCTGGTTCTTCACCCAAGTGAAACTTACCGTCGGCGGAATGGCGACAACGGTCGGATCGTTGTATTTCTTGATCGAGGCGTAGACATCGAGATTTCCATTACGATTATCGGCCCAAGTGACGTATCGGAAGTTGCCATCAAGCGCTACATCGGGATGAAGTTGCATGCTGTCACTCAAGACATTAGCCTGAAAGTTGATTTCCCGAACAACGCCGTCGACATCAATCATTTGACCGACAATGTCCCACGACGTTGAAGTAGAGTCTGCCCATATTATTGAAACATTGCCCATACGGTCCGCCGAAATAGAGGCCTCTCGCTGGGCGCGAACCGATCCGTCCGTGTTGATCAAGAGATTACCGGTCAATGCCTGGCCAGTTGTGTCGAATCGTGCTGAGTAGATGTCCGGATTGGCCGGATAGATACCGTTGCGCCAGTCGACCCACACGACTGTGAATCGTCCTCGACCGTCGGTGGCCACATCCGGAAAGGCCTGCCGCGTCGCGGTTGGGTCGGTGTTGATCTTGATATTCGAACCCATAGCCGCGCCTGAAGAATCGAACAGTTGGGCGAATATATCATCATTCCCCTCCCGATTATCATACCAGGTGACGACAAACCAGCCTTCATTTGATGTCGAGACCTTTGGAGCATGCTGCTGTGCATTGCCGAAATCGTCGTTCACCTTGAAATTGTTACCAATCTGCGAACCGTCGGAAGCGATTATCTGGCCATAGATGTCCCAGTGGAAATGTCGATAATCCGCCCACACTACCACCCCTCCTGCCCAGGATGACAGGTCAATGTCGGGTGTCCCCCTGGTAGTGTCGGGAGGCTCTGTAGTCAAATCTAGGTTTGATCCGAGCGCAGTCAGACTGCTATCGAACCGCTGGAAGTATATGTCCGGATTGAAGGGGTATCCGTAAG
>JBHHVC010000085.1:0-10594 GCA_046754125.1 Candidatus Zixiibacteriota bacterium | reverse complement strand
GTGGGCGGCAGACGTCTCGTCTGCCCCTATCACGATTAACCAATAAGTGTGGCTGCCGTTCGGGGCTGTGGCAACGCTATTCTGTGGCCACCCGGCTCAAATATGCCGCTACCGTCTCGCCTTCGCGCTCGCGCAAGCTCGCGCAGTCGGTAACCTGATCAATCACTTTGGCCAGTCTCGCCTCAGTCCCCGGTTTGTTGTGCTCCGGCATAGCAAAGAACTCCTTCGCAAGGGCCAGCCTTTGAGCCGAACAGCCGCTTGCAAAGAAGGGCAAGAAAGCTGCGAACGGCGGGGGGATGCGTCCGGTGATCTCGTCGTAGTGCTCGGTCATCCAGTGAAATATCATGTCAGTTTGTTCATCTGATGCTCTAGCAATACCGCCGGGAATCGAAAAGACCTCCTGCGGACGCAACGGACCTGAGAAAATATACTCTAGCGCATCGGCGACCAGACTCGAGTCGCGGAATGCGCCCAGGACTCTCAAGTAGCGTGATCGCTCAGTCGGGTTCTGTGCAGCCTCAAACCGCACCTTGCACTCGTCGTACATTTCCCGATCACCTTCTATGCAGGCCAATTGCAGGCAGATCGAGGCAAGTGATGGATCGACCGAGGTTGCGTCTTCCATGTACATTTTGGCCTGATGCGCGGCAAAGGCCATAACCTGCTTGTCTTTTCCAGTCTCGGCCATCCATGCGACCAATCTTGGCCGGACCAGTGAGACATCATCGTTCTCGCCATTCTTCTTCTCAAGACCGATCCGGTCGAGAGCCGGGCTGAGCACGCGACGCACATAACCTGCGAAAGAGTTTTTCATATCATCCGGTACGAAAGCATTTTCGACCTTCCCCAAAGCGGACAGCATTGCCGATATCACCGCCGGCTCGGGATCATCGGAGAATCCGGCAATGACTCCCAGATAGGTATCTCCCCTGATTGAGCCGATATCGAGCAGGGCTGAGAGATTGCCGATGAAACCGACTCGCTCACGCGGGGTCAGTCGCTCGGTCGCCTGTTCGGCCATTTCCAGCATCATTTTCGGAGGCACAGCCCATCGGTAGTAACCGGTGGCGTCGGTGTGGGGCATGATCCATATTGGCGAGCCATCACTGGAAATCTCGAATTCTTGTGATAGTTTGCTTAGCACAACAGTTTTGGTCGTGGCGGAAGTGGCTGTGGCGATCTTCAAGGTAACCGGGATGTGCCAGGGTGTAAACTCCATTTCCGGCTTACCGTAATTGTGGATTCGTTTCTGCGTCAGCCGAATTCGGCCGTTGCCGACTGGTTCGAGTGTAACCAACGGCACGCCGGGCTGGTCCAAAAAACCGGAGAGGGCCGGGCCGATTTCTTTATCGGTGGAGGCGGACAGGGCAGCCCAGAGATCATCGGCAGTGGCCGTCGACCATTGGTGAGCCTCAAGATAGGACAGCACGCCAGTGCGGAAATCATCCTCGGTTATCCACTGTTCAAACATGCGAAGAACTGCGCGACCCTTTTGGTAAACAGGTCCGATATTCTCGAGCAGCTTGTCGGTGCTCTCAATCGGTCTGCGGATGGCCATTGCAGATGGACGAGCGTCGGAGCTCAAAGTGCCCTGCATCGCTTGTGCCCCGGATGTCTCTATGCCGTAGGTTGGGTAAACCTGTTGCGCGATCTTGTTGCCCATCCATGTTGCAAACGACTCGTTCAGCCAGAGATCGTCCCACCATTCCATAGTGACCAGATCGCCGAACCACATATGGGCCAGCTCGTGGGCTGTGGTCGAGGCTAGTCGTCGCCGCTGACCGACACTGACGCTGGCCGGGTCGAGTAGCAGGATTCCTTCGGCATAGGTGACCGCACCGGGGTTTTCCATAGCACCCGGCCAGAACTCTGGCACAGCAATAAAGTCGAGCTTCTCAAATGGATAGGGCGAGTCAAAGTACTTCTCCAGGGCGGCCAGTATCGGCGGCGTTGATTCGACAGCTTCTCTTGTCAGATGTGCTCTCCCTTTAGTGGTGATAACGCGTCCCGGCACGCTCATGCCAGAGATTTCGACCGTCTCCAGAGGACCGGTCGCGATAGCCAAAAGGTATGATGGCATGGGAGGGGATTTCTTGAACACGTCCGTTTTCCAGCCCTCGCTGACCGTTTCTGATTCAATTGGCATATTGGATACGGCCATGTGGACTTCGGGTACGGTCAGAGTCATTTGGTATGGTATTTTGAAAAACGGCTCATCCCAGCAGGGAAAGGCCTCGCGGGCTTCAACATCTTCCATTTGTGAAAAACAGTAGCTGTTACCCTCGGTCTCCATTCGATAGAGAGAGACTGCCTGCGTATCAAAGGCGTTTGTGAACTCAATAGCTAGTTCATAGCGTCCCGGTTCCAGAGGAGTGTCGGAAGTTACCGTTACAACTTTTTCTGCGGTCTCGTAAGTAACATCGCGTGATTCTCCACCCCGACTGAGATTGAAGCCCTGAAATGTTAGACCCTCACTGTGGAATTGAAAGCTGGAGGTCTGTTCTTTCACATCCAGGACTATCCGCACAGAACCTGAATAGTCGCTCTGATCGGCATCGATCTTGAGCGCTATGGCTTGTTCCACAGGGACTACATTGCGTTCAAGCCGTTCATCGGCAATAGTAGGAGATGGGCCCGCCATCAGGCCAAAGGCCACAAAAGCTGTTGCGATGTTGATTGTTAGAGTACGACGAGACTGAGGAACCATTAGAATATCTCCTTAATCTATGCTGACTGGCTGGTCGCCTGTTCAGCGATTACAGTAAAACATATACATAAAATGACCGGTAAGCCATAGGATGTTCCCCATATCGGGCAGAAATTGTAGTATTCTTGTGGGCTTTACTGCAGCGTCGGGGTTTGTGTAGGCTGCGATGTACTGGTCAACTACCGGAGACCAGTCGCTTGATTCTGTGAAGCGCTTTGGCGACAGGTCCGGGAATGCGAGAGCCGATACGATAGGATAGCGGGAGATCAGCGATGCCATCTAGCATCGACCTCGCCTCCCGAGTGCGGCCGTCGACGATCAGGCCGCCAGCCACGATCATCTTTTGTTCGTTGAGCAGCTTGTCGTATTCTTCGCTGTGTTTGGCCATAAAGCGAGGGTCGTTTCCCCACACTCGCTCAATGATGGTTAGTCGCGCCTGTGCAGCGCGAACAGCATCGGCATCGGTCAGGCGCGGACCGGTGTGAGCATGTTGCCATGCCGTCTCGACATCGAGATACGCTGCATTCCCCTTTCGGGATAGCCGCCCGAAGCATTCCCAATCTTCGTAGGTGGGAGTATCTTCGGCAAAGTGCAACGAGTCGGCGGCATCTTCGCGGCGCACAACCATTGTGGAAGTAAACACGTAGTTTGCCCTTAGTTCGGACAGGTACAGATCGCCATGGTAGCAGTAGAAATCGTCGCTCTCGCTGGCGATTGGACAAATCAAAGAGTACAACCGTTCGCCTCCAAGTATCTCCTTCCATGAGCGCTGATCGTTGTGCCAGCCTTGCAGGGCGTTGTGGTGAATGTTGCCTTCTTTGTCCCGGCCGGCAAAATTGGTAAAGCAAAACAGCACGTCAGTCCTCTGCTGCATGAAGGATCGCTGTTTGTCCAGTTTGCCGTCGAACCATTCATCATCGGAATCGAGAAAGGCTACCAGATCGCCATGCGCCTCTCGAACGCCCAGATTTCTGGCAAAACCCGCCCCTCTCGGCCGGATGACATAACTTCGAACGGCATCGCCGAATTGAGCGATGACGACATCGGTGTGATCCGTGGAACCGTTGTCGACAACGATTATCTCGTCACCCGGCCGTGAATTTCGGACAACCGAAGACAGAGCGCGGCCGAGCAGATGCGCACGGTTAAAGGTCGGAATTACCGTCGTTACGGTCAGGTCGCTCATGCGCTTTCACCCGCACCGGTAGTGCGCCCGCGGCGAGCCAGCCGATACAGCCAGGGAACTGAGCGCACGAATTGTGCTGCACGAAGCGGCAAGTACTCCATCAGTATGGGGACAAGTCGTTGGGGAATGATAGTCAGGTCATAATACTGGCGCCGCTTCATCTTCCAGGGCCTGTGCCAGGCCATGTCGGTCAGGCAATCGATGATTCTAACAGCGGGGTCCTCAAATGAGCGTTGAACCAGTCGTTCGAACAGCAGTGCTCCCGGTGAGAGGCGGGACTGAGATTCATCGAATGCGATCTTTACAACAGTAACGGTAGATCCGATTCTGGTTGCGAGGTGCGCGGCAAGCAACCTGTCGTTGCAGCGAAGGAAGTGAAATTCGATATGACCGCTGGATTTCAACCGGTCGACTGCTGAACTGTATGACGAGCGCAAAGAATCGTTGGCCAGTATGGCTGTTTTCCGGCGACCCTTCCATCCTGCCAATTCGAGTTGAAGGAATTGCTCATAATGTTCATCGGTAACTTTATTCCCTGTGACAAACTCAACGGATATGTTGCCCTGATTCTTCAGCCGGCTGTTGGCTTTGCGAAGATTGCGGCGATGGTTGTTGCCAAGACTGTCCATATACTGCGCGATATCCCCTTCGGTCTCTATGTAGCTGCCCGCACCGGCATCGTCGATGAGACAGCAATGGCCGGAGATACCCCTCCGTACTGTCTGCAAGGTCGGCGACAGATGAGGTATGCGTTGCAGTCGCAGCGCGACCCATCGCGGACAGGATTCAGATATACCGGCGAGTAGTTTACGAATTGTTTCTTGCGAGTTCGACTTGTCGAGGACAAAATCCACAGACGTAATGTGAGGGTCGTATGGAGTAGCCAGCGACGATACCCGCACGCCGGGAACATTTTTATTCGTACAAATCAGCGGGATCAGCCCGACAAGTTCTTGCCCATTTCGCGCAACGATGCAAAGGAACGCCTGATCGGCGGCGAGGTGACATCGGGCAAATGCATCAACCCAGGAGTATGCAATGAACGGGGACTCCTGAGGCATGGCAAATGCAAGTGTGTCCCATTGGTCGGCCAGTGCCTTCAACTCGGATGGCGTTGATGCAGATTCAATAGTCGGCCTATCGTTACTATCTGCTATTGAAGGAGGCGGGTTCATAATCTCCATGCCGTCCGGAAGGGGACATCGCTTGCGTAGCCCGGCTGCCGAATAATTATTTTCGTCCGAGTAGCCTTTTGAGCCAGGAGGTTAACCGTTTTCCGGCGACGGCTCGAATCCGTTCCTTAGCCAGGTTTTTTGCGCGCATTGTCTGCAACTTCGCAGTGTCCTGCAGGCGTACTTCGATCAGTGTTACTCCCTTGCTGTCCAATGCTTCGTGTACCGATGTACTCAGATTTTCCTTTATTCGAACATAGTTCGCACCTGCCGAGCGAGCGAGTGCTTCGTAATCACGAGCGCCGAGAGAGACAGCGTGTTCGTGGCCATAGTCTTTGATTTGCTGAAGCCGGATCAAACCGAAGCTGTGGTCATTCAGCAGCAGAACACTCAAATTGATTTTCTCCCTTACAGCCGTCGCCAGTTCGCCAGCGCTCATGGCAAGGCCGCCGTCACCGATTACCAAAACGACTTTTCGCCCCGGCTGAGCAATGGCCGCCCCGATCGCAGCAGGCAAGCCGAATCCCATCGATTGAAAGTCCGATGGAGCAATGAGCCCTCGTGGGGAGCGTATCTGAAAGAGGCTGCGAGTGAGCATCTGATGCAGACCGGAATCTGTCACTATCAAGGCGTCCTGAGGAAGGTATCCCTGCAAACTCTTGAACAGATCGGCACAGGTATGCGGCTGCGCGTCGGCAAGGCGGGGGACCCAAGCTATCGATTCCTTTTGTTCGTTGACTATACGCGCTTTCCATTTCACTAATTCGTCCCGGTCGAATCCGGGAATGTTCACCGTATCACCCAAACACGTCAGCAGTTTGTCGACAAAGGCTGTGGTGTCGGACAGGACTTCGCGGTCAGCAGGGTAGTTGACCCCGAGGACATCGATAGAGGCGTCAATGTGGATGAGTTTCTCGTGGGGTAGCTTCAGTTTCCATCCGCCGCTGCCGTTGTGCGTAAACTTGCAACCGAGGGCAAGCACATAGTCGCACGTATCAATAAGATGATTGATCTCCTCGCCTCCGCCAAAGCAAAAGTCATAGGTGCAATTGATCGGATCGTCTTCAGCAACTATGCCGCGACCGGAACATGTTGTTATGACGGGAGCGTGGAGTCGGGAGGCGAGCGTCCTGATCTGGCTTTCAGCGGCAGCAGCTCCCTGACCGGCCATTATTAGAACGCGGGATGATGGTTTAAGCAGTTCGGCTATCTCCGAAACAGTCTTGTCGGGCGCTACCGGTATGACCAAGCGCTTGTTGAACAATGAGTCGTCTGGCATGGGGCCATTGGTATTGAGCACTGTGGGATCAATGGCCAGCATCACTGGTCCCGGCTCACCGTCAAGAGCCAGGGTGTGAGCTTCTACAGTTTGTTTGGCCAGAGTCATGATGTCCGTCACTTCGATGACCCGCTTTACAACGGGCGCGGTCATTGCTGACTGGTCGATCACCTGAAGACGAAAGCGGTCGACATCGGCCGGGTTCTGGTGTAATGTGATATACAGGACTGCGGCGGAATCATGTTTTGCTTCGGCCAGGCCGGTCAGGGCGTAGGTGAAACCGGGGCCGGGGATAGTAGTAACGACGCCCACTCTGCCGGATGCTCGATAATATGCACCAGCCATAAAGGTTGCGCCCATTTCATGGGTAGGGACGATCAGCTTGAGCGGCGAACGGCGTAACGATTCAATCAGGGCAAGATTCTGAGTTCCGGGCAAGCCGAATAGATGTTGCACTCCCAGACGATGCAGAGTTGCTGATAGAATCTCGCTTCCTTGAGCGCTCATCGGCGATGCTGTTCCTTCTTCACGGTAACGCGAACAGCCGATGACACCAATGAACGTGTTCGCTGAAGCGCTGATCTCAGGCTGCGATCGATCCGGTAGGCTCGGCTGCCGGTATGCGAAATGACACTGGTCGCCTCCAGCGTTCCGCCGAGCTGGCTCTTGAAACGGGTAACGGAATTGAGAGCAGCATCAGTCAGGTCATTGGCACGGTAACCGAGCTTGGCCAACGCACAGAACGACTTCCAGCGTAGAAAGGGAGTGCAGCCTGTGTTGAGGTAATGCCCGTCCGCTCCTGCGCATACTGTATGGGAAACCGGGTGGTCACCAGTCAGGACGAGCTGGGCAGCGACTGAGCGACCGTCGGGTAGTCGAGCCTGGAATAGTCGGCAGAGATTATGGGCACGAAGAGAATCGAAATATATGCGGAAGGTATTTCGGGACAGATACAGTGGCGCCCCTTTTCGTTGGTGTACTTGATAATGGAGGCGGAAGAAGCTGTCAAAATCGTCATCGTCGGTGAAAGTAATGTTGTTGTTTTCGCAACGAGTAATCAACCGGCGCAAGTTCTGTTCGACTCTTCCCCACTGCGCATCCATATCGACAAGTGGCACTACATAGGTGTAGCCCGGGCGTATCGTCCAGCCGTTGGCACAGAACGGGCGAAGATCGGTAACGGTGCTGCGATTATGAATAAGTATGTGTGGATAGCCGCATCGCAGGAGGTATCGTTCCAAAGCTGTGAGGGTCTCTATTTGTCGCGACGCCTCCTGTGATGGGTATTTCGATTTGTAATCGCGTAACACTATACCGTTGTAATACAGGAGCAGCCGATTGGAGACACTCGGGCCGTAGGCAGTAGATGTTTCATAGAGTCCGATTCCCCCGACAAGATTGTCTCCCTTGCTGGAGGCTATGATGCGAAACGATCCGCCCGTTGCTCTGCAAAGAGTATCGAGGTACATTGAGGTACTGTAGATGCTACCTTGCGGAGAGCCCGCGACGAGACGGTTCCATTCGTCAAAACGCGATTCAGGCAGCGGAGCAGTTATCAGTGCACAGCTCACAGCCGATCTCCGCCAAAACTGGTTCTGATCTTGTTCATACATGCTGCAGCAAACCATGCTATCGACGGCCACGGATCGTCAAGGCACATGACCGGCTGCTCGGTCCCGGCCCAAGAACGAATCCATTCGAGAAGGGACAGTTGGCCCTGCCTGAAGAGCTTGTAGCATATGTTTGCATCGTAGTATGGATATACGCAGTATTTGCCGGTTAGATAGCGAGTAACCGGCGCAACGGGTCGGTGACAGGCGTCGAAGTATGCCATGCGGCAAACATTGACACCGCATGAAGCAGCGAATCCAATAAACCACCAGGGACGGCAGTTGACTTCGAGCATTCGATAGACCCCGTCGCGCTCGTCTCGCTTGAATTCAACCGAATAGATGCCCCGGTATGATACTGCCGCAAGCAGCGCTTTGATATTCTCGACGGCGGGACCGATTTGATCGGCAGGGATGCTCACCATGTATGTGCTGTTGCCGAAATCCTCCGGGTACATGCGCAACCTCTGGCGGGCAAATGTCGCACAGTGGTTTCCGTGCCGATCGATAAAGCCATCAATGAAATAGTGGTTTGTCGGAGGACCGGGGATATACTCTTGTAGAACGACCTCAAATCCTGCGGCCGCTATCTTGTCGAATGATTCTAGAGCCTCACTCTTCGAGCCGACACGAAAGGCCTTAAGCCAGAAATGTTCGAAGAACCGCTGAGAATCTCGTGGCTTAAGGAAGGCGCATTCAAAGCAGGAGTCGTCAAGGACGGCCAGCCCATCGTGCGACGAAATCGTATGTGTAGCCGGGTGCGGCAGGGAGAGCTTGTCGAGCAGTTCATAGAAGCTGCTTTTGTCGGTAAAACACTCCAGCGTTTTCGATGACGGAAGACAGGAAGGATAGCGTTCGGCCAGCTGCCGGTCGAGCAAAGCAATCTGACAGGCCCAGTTGTCGGTACATGGGATGAGTATTGCGCGGTTGAAAGGCAATTTGTTAAGAGCTACTTCCAGTTGGTTCAAGCTCCTGAGAGGCGCAACGGCCGACAGGGCGCGGCAGTATCGCGAATGTGCAACAAATTTCAGATCAGCCGAGAGGCAGTAGGCGGTAATGCCTGCACGTCCGAGTGATCGTATTACCCCCAGGGCCGTGATACCTGTTCCGAGGACCACGACCGGGGCGCCATGAAATCTGGTATCCGTTGTCTCCAGTGGTAACTCCCTCACAACGATATCTTTTGTACTCGACCAGGCACATTCAGGCCGGGTCACACTCGAAGGACCGTTACTGGTATATGACATCGCCATCTAAAAAGCAAAAACAATTGTGTTTTCGGTTACCATCTAAGACCGAGACCAACTCGCCCGGCTGCATCCAATTCAACAGTTCCAAAAATCCAAACAATTTTGTTGCAGCCGCTCGTCTTGATTCCGATGTTTAGTAGTATCGAATGGTAATGGTTAAACTTTATCTACGTGCCGTATAATAGCTTATGAACTTGCGACATAGTCCAACGTCTGACAGAATCTACAAAGCCGAAAAACATATCGGCAGGTATGAGAGTTCGTGACACAGTTCAAGCTGATAGATGATTTCGACGCCTTCCTTGCGCTCGAATGCGCCTGGGACGAACTGGCCAAGGCCAGCGATGTCGACCACGCCTTCATGCGCCACCTCTGGTTTACTGAATGGATTAGAGCTTATCAGGTAGAGAAAGGCCTGGCAATCGGCACTCTCTGGCGTGACGGCCTCCTGGTGGGTGCGGCGCCGGTTTGTCGTCACAGACTCAGCTTCCGGGGAGTTCCAGTTCGAGCGCTGACTTTCCTGTCGAGCGGGATCACTCCCCGATGCGGTTTTCTTGTGGCGGAGACAGATTTGGTTGCGCCGCTGGTGGCGGGACTATTTGGCTGCCCCAAGTGGGATATATGCTTCACTCCAAATATGGAGTTTGATCTGGAATCCACGCGCCAATATGTCAGTATTCTTGATGGTCGAAGAAAGAAGACACCGCACCAAATCGTGGATGGCCTGAGGTCTCCATACATGAGCCTGACCGGTTCGTGGGACGATTACTTTGCCAATCTGTCCAAAAAGCGCCAAAAATACCTTGATCGAATGTGCTGCCGCCGATTGGGTAAGGCAGAAAGCCACGAAGTAATCAGGATTGACAATTCAAAGCAGTACGAATCGTTCTTGCCGATCATGTTTGATGTATCATCGAGGAGTTGGAAATCGGAAGAAGGCTCACACCTGGCTCTCTCTCAGCCGTCTGGCAGGCTAATGGCCAACTTTACGCCGAAAGCTCTTGATGCGGCACTAGCACGTATCTATTTGTTGAGAGTCGATGGAAAAGTGGTGGGTTTCGAATACTTACTCTCCTGCCGAGGTAGCTACTGCCTCATTCGTTGCGACTACGACGAGGGATTCCGCTACTTTTCCCCAGGAAGCAATCTGAGAATCGCCATACTCAAGGATTCGTTTGCAGACCAATCGGCAATTGTATACGACCTCGGGGGGGACGACTATGAGTATAAGTTGGAGTGGACAAACAAGGTGCGCCGACATATAACGATTACTGCCGCAGGACCGACTCTATTGGGCAAAGGGATCATCTTTGCCAAAAACCGACTATTACCGGCGCTCAGGCGGCTAGGGCCATCGGTTCGTGAGGAGTAGCGCTATTTTGGCAATCAG
>JBHHVC010000084.1:0-10704 GCA_046754125.1 Candidatus Zixiibacteriota bacterium | reverse complement strand
GGCCATCGAAATTGTATTTTGCCCGTCCTTAATTCCGACACAAAATCCGGGCCAGGCTGCATTTGCCTCGCAGCCAATGAGAGTCGAATCAACGTAGGCGAGCTGGAAAACGGTATTGAGCCCGTTCCATTGAGATGCCGCCGAGTTAATCAACCCCTTGAACCAGGATCCCGTAATAGTGTTGCCGCAGGCAGAGGACGGGTTGGTTGTATTTACATAATAATATACGGTATCACAGCACCATGCCTCTCCGGCATATTCAAAGGCCACAGCGCTACTGCCTATATAGAAAACTGCAAGGCAGCAAACGGCGGCGGCGATGATCTTGTTTCTACACATAATCAATTGCTCCTTTGTTTGCGGCCTACTTCATGGCCTGTTTGATTTCATTGATAAACGCTGCTTCGGAGACGTTTCTTTTTACCACCGTCCCCGATTCAACAGTGAACTTTCCCTGTTCCCACGCTGTAACGCGATAACGATTCTGCGGTTGCGGCGATAGAAAAGCAATGACGTCTTGTCCTGTTTCAAACTCGGGCGCATGCTCAACTCGCAGGCCAGTGCCGTCGACCACGCCGCCCGGGACCAAAACCTCAATCTGCGATGTCGCAGCAAGATTTCCCTTAATAGGCGACTTTACGTCAAGTGTTACAGATGTGAAAATAAAAGTCTTGTCTTCGTTCCAGAACGAACCGACTGAAACAACTCTGGCCGAGACGATATCTGTCGAATTGTCAGCCATTTGTTTGATTGTCTGTTCCACCATTGCGGCGTTTGCTGCCATGGCAAAACAGATCAACATGGAAGCAGCAACTATAGCCGCCCTTGTTGATAGATGAAAGAGACGTATCATACCGTCCTCCGAAAAGTTGAAAACAATTGGGTATTTGGTGTTAGCAGAATTCTCAGTTGTAATGTATGAAATCATACAAAAAACGACCCGTGTAAAATATCAAGACTTCTTATGTTCCTACAAAGCTTCAGTCCCGACGATGGCGGCTTGGCTACAGACACAAGCCAGCGTGGTGTCGTGCAAAGCGAGCCCAATGAAGCCATTCTATATTAGTAATCACGTCGTTTATTGTGCATCTGTCAAGCGATTTTTCATGGGATTGGGTGCGGCATTCCGTAATGCCTGTTGTATCAAGCGCTTGCTGGGGCATAGTAGAAACATGGGCCGATATGGCGGTGCGAGACAACAGAATGTACACTAATGTTCACTACGGTCGCTGTGCGATGGCTTATAGAAGATGCAAAAAAAGGGTCCCTGCCTAAATGACAGGGACCCAGTAGTTCATAGGGGCCGAATCCGGATTACAAGAAATCTGTCTCCGGTTGCAAACTGCGCTGAACGTTGTTAACAATATCGGAACTCTTTACGAGTTGATCGAACCAGCGGCCATACAACTCCTGACTCTTGAGTTGGACAATGACTTGGTAGAGGGAATCATGCTTGTTCGTAAAGTCGGTCAGATCGAGATCTCCCCTTGCGAGCAATTTGATAATCACGGAACCCTGATCGTAATCAATGGGGCCGGTTGATTGCCCCTTAGAGGTCAGCGAAAATGCGGCTCCCACTGCCACCGGGTCGCGTCCGATCGGCTTGACATAGGTTCCACGATCGAACTCGTCTGTCTCCGTGTATTCTGCGCCATGTCTTGATGCAGCAGTAGCGTAGTTGGCGCCACTTTGTATCTCTTTCCAGATAGCGTTGATTGTATCAGTACATGTAGCTGTCACCTTAAACTTGACGATGTCAATCTTCACCTTTTCCTTCGCTTCCTCGAAGGTTGCCATTCTTGCTGGTATCTGTTCGTTGACCTGGACAACGAAATAAGCGGAGTTGTTTTCGAATACGGGTGAGATATCATCGATCTCCTTTTCAAATGCGAATAAACCTGCGGATGCAACGCTGCCGATAAACTGGATGTTACCACCTCGAAAGAACAAAGCAGTTGACTTTGCTGCCATCTCCATTTGTTCAGCAGCCGCGAAAAAACCGATATCCTCAGCAAGTTGGCGGAAGTCCTCCAGCCTGTTATACACTTTGTCCAGACTTCCCTGTGATGGTTCCGCCTTGATAAGGATATGGGAAGCCAGGGCCTTACGAACCAGTTCCTTTACCGTCTTTCCACGCGGAACTTCCATCTCTTCCTTGTATCCACGATGACTAATAATGTGCCAGCCGAACTGAGACCTGAACGGTTCGGATACCTGCCCCGAGTCCATGCTGAAAGCATAGCGATCAAACTCGGGAACCATTTGCCCCCTTGGGAACCAGCCAAGATCGCCGCCTTTGACAGCAGATCCGGGGTCCTGACTGTAAATCTCGGCCATTTCGGCAAAGTCCGCCCCTTCGGTCGTGATCGAGTCGCGAATACTCAGGGCCTTGTTGTATGCAACCTCCCAGTCAAGCTGTTCTGGCTTCTTTTCTATCAGAACAATGTTCAGTGCGGCGCGCTCATCTATCGGGTAGTCATCAAGCCTTTCCTCATAAAACGCCTGAAGCTCTTCGTCGGTGGATTTGGGCGGAGGTCGAGAGAATCGGGAGTAGGGCACATCTATCAGACCGACCTTGATCTTTTCTCGTGGACGCGAGTAGGCATACTTGACTTCCTCTTCGGTCACATGGACAGTCTGAAGGATAGCCTCCTGCATTTTCAGCTTAGTGATCTCGGCCTTGACAAACGGCTCAATTTGCGCCCATAGCGGTGCGTAGTTTGGATCAGCCATAGCGTTTATGTATTTCTGGTAATCAAACCTGCCCTCTGTCTGAAAATACGGGAGTTGCTGAATGTCACTCGGGGGCGTCTGCCGGAGATAAGAAAACAACTCATCGTTGGTCACCGCGATCTTGTTTCTGGCGGCCTCCTGAAGGATTAGTCTATCGTGGAGTAGTTGCTTCCAGGCTTCAGACTGCAACTGTCGCACCTTGTCGTCGGTAATATCTTCCTGTCCATCCTTTGACTCTGCCCTGTATAGATTGTCATAAATACGGTTGTAGGCGTCCCACGGGACCTCCTCCCCGTTTATGACGGCAGCAGTATTCGATTGCACAAAATCTTGTCGCTGACTAACACCCAGTCCCCATTGGAGGACGATCATGGCGACAAAGGCAAACAAGGCAACAAGTATGATCGGCAGGATCATTCGTCGCAGCGCTTCAAACATCAGTTGACTCTCCTCATTTATCTAAATCCTGTCTTCTTCTCAGCAGTTTCTTTCTGCTGTTTTATAGCCTATAAATATACTCTAAGCTGCCGGTTTTGCAACCCGACACGCTGCTTTTCTACAAAAAACGTTGATTTCGGAACCGAATCTGGCATAATTGAGTCTAATGGAAACAACAACGTTTGCAACCTATGTTTGGACTTATGCTTAGAGTATCGACAAGGGCGCTTGCTCTATTAGCCATTCTGCTGTGGTCTACCGCCCAAAGTGCTTCTCAGACTTGGCCGCTCAATCGCAGAATAGACGTTTCTAACGGATTCGGAGAATATCGGCCCGGCCGCTTTCATGCCGGGATTGACTTGCGAACCGGGGGCAAAGTTGGAGCAGCCGTAACAAGCCCTGTGGCGGGGTACCTCTGGAGAGTAAGTACATCTTATGAAGGTTACGGCAAGGGCGTCTATATCATGGGCGATGACGACTATATCTATCAGTTTGGCCATCTCTCGCAGCTCGCGCCAAGAATCAACGATCCGGTCAAAAGAGCGCAACTTTCGAAGCATCGTTACTACGTCGATCTGCATTTCCCTCCCGATTCGCTTAGGATCAGCGCCGGGGAGCGTATCGGCTACTCGGGTCAGACCGGAGCCGGAGCGCCACATTTGCATTTTGAGAAACGAACCGCCGATAACCGGCCGCTCAATCCGCTTCGGCATGGTTTCTCGCTGGACGATTCTATCCCACCGATATTCGAGCGGATCGGTTTCCGGCAGGTGGGGCCACGAGCGTTATTCGACAACGCCAGCCGCCAACGATATGTGGGCGCAACAAGACAGCAGGATGGCCGATTTGTAGCAGATACTGTATTGTACTTTAACGAGCCGTTTGCTGTCCTTGCTGATGGTTTTGACATGAAGCGGGCCGGAGGGATGCGCCAGACAGTTTACGGTTTCAAATTGTATATTGATGACCAATTGTACTATCAAACATCGTTCGACACTCTCGATTTCGAAACTCGAAATGATGTTTTCTTCAAATATGAGTACCTTGAGGCAGTTGACGAGCACAAGCGTGTACGGCGGCTGTTTGAGGACCCGGCTAATCCGAATAAGTCTCGCCCTGACTGGGCGGGAGCCATTGGGCTTGCCGGGAATGATCGGTATGGCCTTCACCTGCTGCGAATCGTCGCTGAGGATGCTTCTGGCAATAGTTCGGAGTTGACCTGTCCGTTCTTTTGGGTACCAAAAGATGGTCTATTTGTTCTGGATTCGATATCCCTCAGTGCCGACGACGACTCAGTCTTCTACTTCCATCCGCGAGTTGATCTGAGTGAGTACGCCATCGACTCCATTCTGGTTTTGAGAAACCTTGAGGCAGCCTGGGGTATACCGCGGAACATCGACATTGACTTCAATAGCGAAAGCGGCGCCTTGCGATGTGAGGTAAATGGAAGCGGCGTCCGACGATCCGTCCTTCGCTTGCTAATCTATTCCGCTACCGCATGCCTTATAGTTGACCCAATCTTTCATGGGTTACAGGCGGAGGGTAAGCATATTTCCAACGTTTCCCACGAAGTAGTTGCGGACGGAGTGCGGATAAGCATTTTTTCACCAACAAAATACGGATCAAAAACACATGTGGAACTATACTACAAGGGAGAATTGCTCGGTGTTGAGTATCCTAGGTACTTCAGCATGCAGGACCATGTCTGTATCGTTCCGCCATTGCCGAAATATGCCCGGATCGACGAGATACGCACTGTCATGTCGCGCGATCTTGACAAACAGGTCAGCAGCGTTGACAGCGTGGACATCTATCTGGTGGGAATGGATGAAGAACAGGTTATCTCGCCCCAGAGCGGCATGAGGCTTCGATTTCGACGCAGTTCGTTGTTTGGCCCACGGTTTATCGAGGTGAAGTCAAATAATGTCATCGGCCAAGCCAGACTTCAAATAAACTCTGCTCATTATCAGCTTTTCCCACGTGCTTTTGCCTGTGCCGGGGAGTTCGAGATTTCGATCAAACCTCAGAATGCGCCCCATATCAATCAGCGTAGCGGCGTCTGCTGGCTCGACGAAAAAGAGAACAAATGGGTATGGCTCGGCAATGAAAAGGATGGTTCGATGATAAGAGGTCCCTCTTTGGGGGGTGGTTCATTCGCTGCCATATACGACTTTGATCCACCAACTATCAGCAAGCTTACACCCGCATCCGGCAAGACATACTACCAGCGAAATCCGACTATTAAGTTCCTGCTCGAAGACACACTGTCGGGAATTGAGGATGACCGAAGTATTCTCATTAAGCTCGACGGCAACTGGATGATTCCCGAATATGATCCTGAGTCGAGGGTATGTTTTACGGAACCGATGGAGCGGCTTTCGTTGGGCAAACATCACCTGTCTATCGAGGTAACAGATCGTGCAGGGAACAAGGCCGAACAATACTTGAGTTTCTTCGTTAGAGAACAAAAGAAACGTTCCAGTAGGTAGCTGACCGGGGATTAGCCGTGTTCATTCCAATTAGAGACGACGTGCCGACTGTTCGTAAGCCGTACTTTACTGTGGCTTTGATTGTGGCTAACAGCCTGATTTTCCTTATGGCAACCAGTCTTGGGCCGAACGGTTTTCAGATGATGACATTTCAGTACGGTTACATTCCCGTGGAGTGGACTTCGTCAATTGAGCTGACGCCCGAACTGCCTGCCTCCGTCTATCTCACTGCCTTTACGTCGATGTTCATGCACGGTGGCTGGTTGCACCTGATAGGTAATATGCTCTTCCTCTGGATCTACGGCAACAATGTTGAGGACTATTTCGGTCGAATTAAGTTCATTCTTTTCTATCTGGTTTCCGGTCTGGCCGCCATCGGCATGTACACGCTTTTTGGACCACATTCCAATGTTCCGCTTGTTGGCGCCTCGGGTGCGATCGCTGGTGTAATGGGCGCTTACATGGTCTTGCACCCACAAGCCCGGGTGACCGTGCTTATGATCTTCTTCTTCATACAATTCATTCAGGTGCCTGCAAAAGTTGTGCTTGGCATCTGGTTTGTCTATCAGGTGTTGATGTCACTAGCAGGTGGCGGCGGAGGCGTCGCGTGGATGGCACATGTAGGAGGATTTGTCTTTGGCTGGGTATTGCTCAAACTTTTGCTGCGTTTTCGCGGTCGAGGCAGCACACCGCGGGGCGGACAGCGAGTATATCGAATGCAATGGTAAGACACTCGTGCCTGGATTTGCGTAGTTGTGCCATTTCTGCGTACTATCTATCATCAGCGGCACGTTCGGAGTTGATATTATGGAGAAAGTCATTTGAATGCACTGGTCTATAGGTCGGAACCCCTGTAGTTCCGCCGAAGCGCTGTTCCATCGAATTCAAACAGAGGAATAAACATACAATGCCCTGTGGCGACATCACTGACCATTTGAAGATACAATTTGATTCGGACAGCCGCATCCTGCGCTATAAGCTCCGCAAGAAGAGCTGCGGTGGAACCGTTGGCAGTCGTGCCATGATCGGCAGATGGATAAAGCTGCGTACCGCTGAACAGGTCCTCTCGACTACGCCGCGGGAGATAATGCGGTTGCATCCCCAGACTAGTGACATGCAGGAGTATCTGGTTCTCAAACACTTTCTCGCCGTGCAGGCCGCTCTTCGGATGATGCTCGGTATTGAACCGGGCAGAGCAAGCGACTACTGTACAATCGATAGCATTGAATATGGGCCTGAGGGGACGCTGTTGCAGGCCGAGATCGATGTTAACGGAATGACAGAAGAGATTAAGGCGTGCAACGTTGCGATTCGTCCGGTTCACAGTGACAGCGCTCATATGGATATCCGAAAGCCCTGACGACAACTAGTCAATTTCCCCTTTTTCTTGCTTCGCTGTACTGAAGCCTCTATGTTTGCATCGGTGCCAACAAGATCACCGGCTTACTCGCCTGAGGCGGGGTTGGACTGTGCTCGATGTTGGGCGGTGAATTGAAAAGGAGCATAAGTTATATGGTTACTAAACTGGAAGCCCTGGAATATCATAGTCGCGGTCGACGAGGCAAGGTGGAAGTCAACCCTACCAAGCCATGTGTTACACAACGAGATCTGGCTCTTGCCTACACTCCCGGCGTAGCCGATCCCTGTCTGGAAATCGCAAAAAACCCGGCCGACGTTTATAAGTACACCGCCAAAGGGAATCTGGTTGCGGTAGTATCAAATGGTTCCGCCGTGCTTGGTCTGGGAAATATCGGCGCGGCGGCCAGCAAGCCTGTGATGGAGGGGAAGGGAGTTCTCTTCAAGCGATTTGCGGATGTCGACGTGTTTGATATCGAATTGGACACGCAGGACCCGGATGAGATAATCAGGACCTGCCAATTGCTGGAGCCGACTTTCGGCGGCATTAACCTCGAAGATATCAAAGCTCCCGAGTGCTTTCACATTGAAGAGACACTAAAAGAAACGATGAACATACCCGTATTTCATGACGACCAGCATGGAACGGCAATCATATCGGCTGCGGCGTTGCTTAACGCGCTGGAAATTGTGGAAAAGGATATTCAAAAGATCCGCGTAGTTTTCTCAGGAGCTGGCGCCGCGGGGACGGCTTGTGCCAAACTGTTCTGTTCACTTGGAGTGAAACACGAGAATCTCCTGATGGTTGACTCCAAGGGAGTGATGTACGAGGGGCGCGGAGATAATTTCAACAAGTACAAGGCAGAGTTCGTGCGCAAGTCCGACTGCCGGGTGCTCGCCGACGCAATGAAAGAGGCGGATGTGTTTATGGGAGTGTCGATCAAGGACCTTGTGACGCAAGAGATGGTCAAGTCGATGGCACGCGATCCGATCATCCTGGCTATGGCCAACCCGGACCCGGAAATCACATATCCAAGGGCTGTAGAAGCCAGGAAAGACGTGATAATGGCCACCGGCCGAAGCGACTACCCCAACCAGGTCAACAACGTACTTGGTTTCCCATTCATTTTTAGGGGAGCTCTTGACGTTTACGCCACTAAGATTAACGAAGAGATGAAGATCGCCGCCGTCAATGCGCTCGCTACTCTGGCCAAAGAGGATGTCCCGGAACAAGTGGCCAGGGCCTACGGTGTTGACTATTTCAAGTTTGGGCGCGAATACTTGATCCCCAAGCCGTTCGATCATCGTGTGTTGATCTGGGAGGCGGCGGCTGTCGCCAAGGCGGCGATGGATACCGGGGTAGCACAACAACATGTAGATATCGACCAGTACAAGGAATCGCTGGAACGGCGTATCGGTCCGGGCCGAACGATAATGCGCGTGATGATGGACAAGGCACGGCGTGCGCCCAAGAAGGTCGTGTTTCCGGAGGGCGACTCATATCGCATCTTACGAGCGGCACGAACTTTGGTCGAGGAAGGGATTGGCCAGCCCATTGTGCTTGGCGATCCCGATGCAATCAAAGAGATAGCAGCAAAGCGAGACATAGGAATTGAAGGCATTACTATTATCAGTCCCAAACAGTCCGAATGGCGACACGATTTTGCCGCCGACTACTACCAAAAACGAAGTCGCAAAGGAATTACGCAGGAAAAAGCGGCGTGGATGATGAAGGACCGGACCTATTTTGGCCTGATGATGCTCGCAAGAGGTCTTTGCGATGCCGTCCTCTGCGGTGTGCTGACCGATTACCCCCAGACCATCCGCCCGGCACTCAAGATTATCGACCTGGCCGAGGGAGTGACCAGAGTGTCGGGGATGTTCGCGATGATCAGGGACGGCAAAGTGTACATGTTCGCTGACACAACTGTGAACATAAACCCAAATGCCGAGGAACTGGCCGATATCGCCATCCAGTCGGCAAGGGTGGCACGGCGATTCAGTATAGAGCCAAGGATTGCCATGCTTTCGTTCTCCAATTTTGGATCCGCTCGTTATCCTGAGTCCGAAAAGGTTGCGAGAGCAACAGCCATCGTACGAAAGAAAGTACCCGACCTGATAGTTGAGGGAGAAATACAGCTCGACGCCGCACTGATGCCCGAATACATGGCCAAACGGTATCCATTTTCGCAGCTAAGAGAAGAAGCCAATGTTCTTGTTTTCCCTGACCTGAACTCGGGCAATATCGCCTACAAGCTGGCTCAGCGCATAGGCGGTCTTACGGCTATCGGGCCGATACTGATGGGCTTGTCTAAGCCGGTACACGTGTTGCACCCGACTATGGATATAAATGAGATAGTGGATATGGCTGCTATTGCGGTTGTCGACGCTCAGCAGTAGCCACCGGCAGATAACCGTCTGCTCTGCTGTGCCGTAATGCCGAGTGCTAAACAACTGAATGCGGGCGACTCTAACTGTTGATAGCAAGCCGTTGGTGATCAGTCGGACAGACGGTAGTCAGTCCGGCGTCGGTATCGACCGCCCTTGCGGTACATCATTCTCTCGGACACGAACTCCTGCCGGATTGTTCCACAGTCCTCAAGATAGCGACTGATAATCTGATTAACCTCCTGCTCGCAGTAGCTCCGGTTCGATTCAAACTGGGCCAAAATATATTCGAGCAAGTGTTTGCGTTTGCTGGGACTTGCAGCTAACTGCTCTGTCGTAGAGATATCTTGGGGCGCACCGGATTCCTCGCGCTCGGCCGGTTTCGGCAGATGATTGGATCGCTCCTCCAGCCATTGGTAAACAGAACGCTCCGGAATTCGCCAGTCCTTCCCAAGCTTGTATGCTTTCAGTTCACCGGCCTGAATCTTGCGAGTGATCACCTGAACATTCATCTTAAGTTTCGCTGCTAGTTCCGACGTTGTAAAGAATTCCGTCTCTTTGATTAGTCCTTCGCGGTATTTCAATGCTGCCTCTCCTGTTGTAAAGGGCTGATTATATGCCGTCTAACGGCAGAGTCAAGTACTATTCGGTATGACAGGGGGGGCGGGGTATTTGTGGGCGGCAGACGTCTCGTCTGCCCCTGTAGACATGTCATTGAAGTTTCTGATGTTAAGCAGCAGACCGGAGGTCTGCCGGCCACAAATGCGAGAGACGCGGGCGGAAGTATCGCGGATGTGATTGACAGGCCGATGACTGTAGAGCTTATTGACCGGCAAGTGTCTATTGTCATCTATGTTCTTCTCTGCTTGATCTGGGGTTCGACCTGGATGGCGATCCGTGTCGGCCTGCAGGGTGCACCACCTCTTTATGCTGCGGCCTTTCAGTTCGTTATAGCGACGGCAACCCTGTGGGCAGTTGTTGCTGTCCGTCGCTACCACGTCCCGCACAATGTGTGGCAGCTTCTGCGGCTCAGCCACCCGGGCGTGTATATGTATTGCGGCAGCTATGCGCTTATCTATTTCGCCGAGCAATACATCAGCTCGGCCCTAACGTCGATTTTGTTCGCCTCGTTCCCATTGTTTGTGGCCATGTTGTCCCTGAAAATGCTCAAAGCGGAATGACTGGCATGGCGCGGCTGGCTTGGTTTGGCCGTCGGATTCACGGGTATTGTTCTGATCTCCTACGATTCCCTTCAGACTTCGGAAACTCTGTTCTGGGGGACTCTTTTCGCCATTGCTGC
>JBHHVC010000083.1:0-10724 GCA_046754125.1 Candidatus Zixiibacteriota bacterium | reverse complement strand
GCAGGGAATCGGTCGACCCGATAACCTCAAGATCGTCGGGCAATTCTACAATCGAATCACCGTGCGACATCCATACCCTGCTTTTGTCAGATATCTCCGAAAACAAAGGCCCGCCGCTGTGGGAAAAAGTTGCTGCCCCGTATTCGCGCGTTTCAGACCTTACCAGCCGTCCACCGAATCGATCGACTATCAACTGCATACCGTAGCAGATACCGAGAACCGGCTTGTCGGTGTCAAAGAATGACTCGGGGAGTCGGGGGGAGTCGGGATCTGATAACGATGACGGGCCGCCGGAGAGAATGTAGCCGCAGAGCAGGCTGTCCGAATAGGCACCGATATCTGCATTGTACGGAACGATTTCACAATAGACACCCGCTTCGCGCACACGGCGGGCAATTAGCTGAGTATATTGTGATCCGAAATCAAGGATTAGAATCATCTGGTGTCCGGCACGGGCGGCATCAGTCATTGGTAAGTGATCCTTTCAAAACCGTGTCATGAGAGAATGCGTCGTCAAGTTGCGGGTAATCTTCGACATAGTGAAGCCCGCGAGATTCCTGTCGCTCAATTGCGCAACGAACGATCAGTTCGGCAACCGTTGCAAGGTTTCGCAATTCAACCACAGCGTAGGTGGCCGGAGTCGAGAGGTAGTACTCCTCGATAGCGCTTTTGATTGATTTGATCTTTTCCATAGCCAGAACTAAACGATCCACACTTCGCACGATGCCGACAAAGTCCGACATGACCCTACTAAGCTGCCGTCGATCATGAGCAATGAGGATTCTTTCGCGCGGATAGCTCAGCGACGAGTAGAATTGATTGTCGATTGGGATGGATCCTCCGGGTGGCACCTGGGCATGGTATTTGACGGTTGCAGCTGCAGCCAGCTTGGCCATCACTACCGCCTCCAGCAACGAGTTACTGGCCAGCCTGTTGGCGCCGTGCATCCCGCTGCAAGCCACTTCACCGGCAACAAATAGTCCGGGCAGCTCTGTCCGACCGTCCACTTCGGCCACTACTCCCCCACAGGCATAGTGCGCGGCTGGCACTACAGGAATCGGTCGCGTGGTCATGTCGAAGCCGCGATTGAGACAGGCTGAATAGATGTTGGGGAATCTCCGTTTGAGGAATTGGCCATCGAGATGAGTGCAATCGAGCAGCACAAACTCTTCTCCGCTTTGTTTGAGTTCCTTGTCGATCACTCGTGCCACCAGATCGCGCGGAGCCAAATCCTTGAGTTCATGTACTGTATCCATAAGATACCGCCCATCGACCGACTTCAGCCGTCCACCTTCACCGCGCACTGCTTCCGAGATGAGAAAGGGATATCTTGCCGGACCGTAGAGGCAAGTCGGATGGAACTGGATGAACTCCAAATTGGCCACTGACACGCCGGCACGCCAGGCCATTGCTACACCGTCGCCGGTGGCTATTAGAGGGTTGGTATGGTGAAAGTAGACCTGGGCCAGCCCCCCGGTTGACAGCATTGTAACCGGGGCCAGGAAGACATCGAACTGACGATCCCCTTCGGAAAAAACGAAGGCGCCGGCACAATACGATTCTCTGCCGTCGCGACCGACGGCCAGGTCCAGGGCCAGATGGTTTCGTATCAGGTCAATCCGGTCCGATCGTTCGCGACAAGCTGACAGCAACGCTCGTTCGATTTCCTGGCCCGTGAAGTCTTCACTGTGGAGGACTCTATTCTCTGTGTGTCCCCCCTCCCGTCCGAGATCGAAGTGATCTCCATCGCGTGAAAACCGAACCCCAAAGGCAACTAGTTCGCCAATTACCGACGGCCCGGCTTTGATAATCTGCCTGACTACGTCCTGGTGGCCCAAACCGCAGCCGACCGACAGGCTGTCGGCAATATGCCTATCAAAGGAATCGGTACCGGACAAAACGGCAGCAATGCCACCTTGTGCGCGGTTCGTGCTGGTGTCTTCCTCATTCTTCTTGGTGATAACTGCGATGCGGGCCGTTGGATTGAGGCGCGACACTTCCAAGGCATAGAACAATCCGGCGATACCGCTTCCAATTACCAAAAAGTCATAACGCCGTTCCATCAGCGGCGACGTCCTTCCAGTTGGAGACTGTGGAGCAGTGCTGCGATCAGTTTTTCCTCACCCGGGTCAAGATCAATCGTTTGTGAAAGATAGTAAGTCTCGCGACCAAAATCAAAGTCGTTGAGTTTCACCCAGTCCTTGCCGGTGGTCACAATCAGATCGGAGCCGTACCGCTCGGCCTCTTCCCTGATTCGATCCAGCAATTCCGGACTGTATTCCTGATGATCGGACAGTTCCAGCCAGCCGTCGAGGTCCCCGGCATGGGAGTCGACTTCCCGTCGCAGAACATCAAAGTTACCAATACCTGCAAACAGGAAAATAGACTTATCCTTCAGGTACTTCACTGGCAAGCTCCGTTGCGTGCCTATCAATTCGCTGATTTGGAATTGCGCTGAATAATGTTGGGCCGAAGGGGCCGCTTGTTGCAGGCGCTGACGCAACTCCTGCAAGTCGGTCGCAAAACCGGCACGGGTAATCACAAGAATATCGGCCCGCTTGAGCGATGACATCCCCTCACGGCACATCCCGGCAGGAAATGGTCGCAGCAATCGGTCGCTCAAAGCAGCATCGAATGTCACAATGTCGACATCTCTTTGTAGTTCAAAATGCTGAAAGCCGTCGTCGACAATAATGAGATCGATCTCCCCACTGTTGGCCAATCGTATTGCCGCATTCGCTTTGGAATTATCGATCGAAAACATTGCGCGCGGTACCAGCGTCGACAGGAGTTTCGTTTCGTCTCCTGTGTCGAGGCTGTTCATCTGCTGAAGGCGATATCCCGGCTCAATTATGGGCGCAGTGGAACGGCGCCCATAACCGGACGACACAATTCCCACTCGCACACCCTCATTGATCATACCGACTGCAAGAGATTGCACCAGAGGCGTCTTTCCCGTCCCGCCAACAGTGATATTGCCAACCGAGATTACCGGAACAGATGCCGCCACAGGTCTCACGCGCACTCGGTGCAAAACGGACAGCAAACGGTAGACGGCCGCTGCCAGCCACAGCAGGGGCATGATGAGCCACCAGGGGGAATACCGTTCACGCCTTAGGATTTTCTTCCATAATGATTCAAGCATGATTCAGCTTTTCCAGAATGTAGTTTCCCGCAGTTGCGGTGGGCGAATTAGTGACATCCTCATGAGTCTTTGTAGCAAATGTCCGCTTGCCCTGCTGAAGGTCGGCTACTATTGATGCGATGTCGTTTGCAGAATGGACGAGAGCACCGTACTGATGAGCCTGAATGTACTCCGCCGCCTCCTCGACGTTGCCAAGTGATGGTCCAAACAGGACAGGCGTCCCTGCCCAGACCGGTTCGAGAATGTTGTGCCCACCGATATCCATGAGAGTGCCTCCCACAAAAGCCAGATCAGCGGCCATATACAACTCATTCAGCAACCCCAGCCTGTCGACCAGTATGATGCTCGCATCGGAACAGTTGTCCGGGTAGGTAGCAAAGTCCAAAGAACGATCCCGTAGCATGCGACGGACCTGATCGGACCGCTCTACGTGACGAGGAGCCAGTACAAGTCGCGCCTCGGCTGAGTGCAGTTCGATACGACGATAGGCATCGAGCAGTATCTCATCCTCACCGGTCCGCGTTGAACCGGCCATTAGCAGAAAGTCGCGCTCGCTACAGCCAAGCCGTGAACGCAATTCCAGAATACGCCCTTCAGAGCATGGCAGCAGAGGTGCATCGAATTTCATATCGCCAGTGACCTCCGTTTGTTCCCGGCAGGCACCCAGTTTGAGATATCGCTGCTGATCAGCATTGCTCTTGAGAAAGAATCGATCGTACTTCTTCATTAGAGGTGAGAATAACGATCGGGCAAACATATATCGCCCAAGCGCTTTCTCGGTCATTCGTCCATTTACGAGAATCACCGGTATATCCTGAGAGTGAGCCAGTGCGACAAGGTTTGGCCATATCTCGGTTTCTGCAATCACAATCGCTGACGGTTTGATATTGCTCAGCACACGGTCCATCACTGAGGAAACATCGAGTGGGAAGTATCCCACGGCGACTTTATCGCCAACGAGCTTTTCGGCTATTGCTTGCCCTGCGGGAGTCATCGTTGTCATGTATACATTCAGATTAGGTCTTTGTTGCAAGAGAAAACTTATCAGGTACGACATGACCCTACTCTCCCCGGCCGATGATGCGTGCATCCAAATATCGATCGGTCCAGATGGAATGGCATTGCCCATTCGTCCTGCTGCAAGGGCATCGCCATTGGCGGTGCGGTATCGCAAGAACGGATAGGATAAAGTGTAGACCAAATGCATGACAAGACGATAGAGCGATATCATAGAAAGCGGGCTACCTCCTCTGCGGCCCGGCGCGAGGCTCCTTTGCCGCCAAGATTGTCGGCCACACCGTCGAGCTTGCGTTTTATTCTACGGTAGAGACTCTCGTCTTGCCACAGCTCCCTTAGCTTCTCAAACATGTTTTCGGGGGAAGCATCAGCCTGAATCAATTCCGGGACCACGCCCTCGGCGAGCACCAGATTGACCAGGGCAATGCTGTCAAGTTGGACGAGCCGCTTGGCTATCTGATAGGTGATCCATCCCGTTTTGTATACGACAACCATCGGGCGACCGATAACTGCGCACTCGAGAGTGGCGGTGCCGGATGCAGTCAAAACGAGGCTGCTTTCATAAATGAGACTGCGCGAGTTGTCGTACTCCACTGTCACGTCATGTTGACGAAAGGGCTCAACTACGCGATCGTAATCAAACACACCTGATACTGCCGCAACGACAGCCTTGACACCAAACTCGCTGTTGAAACGGGCGGCAGCTTGCAGCATCACCGGGAGCATTCGTTCGATCTCCTGCTTTCGGGAACCGGGCATCAAACAGAGGTGTCCATCGGTCGGTATCTCGGAAGCGACTTGCTCGTCGGCGATATCTTCCAACAAGTAATGACCAACGAACTCATACTTAACTGAAGTATTGCTGTAGAATCGTTGTTCAAATGGAAGGATCAGTAGCATCAGGTCAACCAGTTGGGCAATCTCCTTCACTCGATTACCACCCCACGCCCATATTTGCGGCGAAATGTAGTAAACAATCGGAATGCCCAGCCGCTTCACTCGTCTTGCAAGCCGGAGATTGAAACCCGGATAGTCAACCAGCAGAATGCAGTTGGGACGCCGCCTCTCAATTTCTTTTTCGCATTTCTTGAGCAACTGTCTGAAGAATCGGAACCGCTTCGCCACCTCCCAGAAACCGAGCACAGCTAGATGGCCAGAATCCGCGAGTTGGTCCTGACCCTGTTTTTGTAAGCGCCCGCCACCGAGGCCGAAGAGCTTGAGGTCGGGCTCGAAAAGTCTGAGTTCTGAAATCAATCGCGAGGCAGCATTGTCACCGGACGGCTCTCCGGCAGCAACGAATAACAGAGGGTCGTCCATCTGCTCAGGCCTGCGCTGACTCGGTCACTCGCTTGAGCGACTCAAGACCAATGCGTTCAACATCGAGCGCCACTCTCAATGACTCGGCAGCTTCCTCCAACGTCACCGCAACCGGCCGGTTGTGGATGATAGCGTCAAGAAAACTTCCCAATTCCAGCCCAAGCATGTCTTTGCCGTCGTCGACCCTTTTGTTGTAAATGATATCCTTGCCGGACTTCCCCAGTGGCAAACGAAGCCCTTCGCCCTCGCTGTTGCCTTCTGCAAGCTGGTATGTGTCGGCCTGCTTGCTGGCCAGATCGAGCGAGAAATAGCCTGACTGCTGAAAAAAGCGGAGCTTTCTCATGGCAGTCAGGGAAATCCGTGACGCGGTGAGGTTGGCCACTGCACCGTTCTTAAATGTCAAGCGGGCGTTGGCTATGTCCGCCTGTTCGGAGACAATTGCCACCGCTGATGCTTGAATGTCCTCGACCGGCGAGTCAACAAAACTCAAGGCCAGATCAATATCGTGGATCATCAAGTCGAGTACGACCGCCACATCGGTTCCGCGCGGATCGAATGCCGCCAGCCGATGCGCCTCGATAAACGACGGCCGTATGTCGTACTCGCTTAAGGCCCGGACAGCCGGGTTGAATCGTTCGATCTGCCCGACCGTGACCTTGACATCGTGCGCGGCAGCGAGCCTTACCAGGGCGTTCGCCTCGTCCAATGTGGCCGTGACCGGCTTTTCGACAAGACAATGTCTGCCTGCTTCGATGCACTGCGAGGCGACCGCACAGTGAGCCGTTGTGGGCACGACAATCGAAACAGCTTCGACACCATCGATCAATTCTATCAACGAGCCAAAGGCAGTAATCTGGTGATCATTTGCATGTTTTTTGGCTTTTTCGCCATCGATGTCGTAGAGACCGATCAGTTCCGATTGTTCCAGTTTTGACAACCAGTTAAGGTGGTGTCGCCCAAGATGCCCTACGCCGATGACGGCTGTTTTGATGGTATTCATGTTCTATTCGGGCCGAGGATGTCGTGAGCGTGGGGGGTTGGCAGCGATTGTCGAGGTCAAGGGGCAGACCAGGAGGTCTGCCGCCCACGAAACAGGAATGATGGGGGTGTCTTGTTGCACGGAACTACTTCACTATCCCTCGATCGGAGCGCGCGATGAAATCAAGAACCGTTTGCACTTCGGGAATGATTTCCAAGTCGCTCTTGATTCGCTCGACCGCCTGTGTTGTGTTGAGGCCGGAAGAAAACAAGAGCTTGAACGCTTTTTGGAGACTCTCGCGCACGTCACGGCTGAAACCTCGTCGCTTCAATCCGATAGAATTCAGGCCGATCATTTTGAGGGGGTAGCCGCCAACAAGTGCATACGGGCAGACATCCTGCTGGACCCTGAAGCCACCACCAACCATCGCATGTTTACCAACCTTGACAAACTGGTGTATCGGCACAAGTCCGCCGATAATCGCATGATCATCGATTTCAATATGCCCGGCAAGGTTAACCGAGTTGGCCATTATGACGTGATCGCCTATGATGCAGTCGTGAGCAACATGCGCATATGACATGATCAGGCAGTTCTTCCCCACAGTTGTTGTCCCGTGTGCCTCGGTGCCCCGATTGATTGTTGCGTATTCACGAATGACGGTGTTGTCGCCTATGGACGCAGAGGTTTTCTCTCCGCCAAACTTCAGGTCCTGCGGTTCAGTGGAAATGACCACTCCCGGGGAAATCTTGACATTGCTGCCAATGCGAGCACCATTTGCCACAACCACCGATGATGCGATAAGTGTCCCTGAGCCGATTTGCACGTCGTCATCAATTATAGAAAAAGGGCCAATGGTTACTTTGTCGCCAAGCTCTGCCTTTGGAGAAACTATAGCGGAGGGATGTATGTCGTTCATCTGTCGACTACCATTGCCATAAACTCAGCGCCGGCTACCAGTGTATCGTCCACGAATGCTTTGGCGGCCATCTTGCAGGCGCTCCGCCGAAACGAGAGCATTTCGAGTTCGAATCTCAGTTGATCGCCGGGCAAGACGGGTTTGCGAAACCTCGCTTTGTCAATGGCCATGAAGTACACTACCTTATCTTCAGGTCGCTCCACCGCGTTCAAAATCAGAGCTCCACCAGCCTGAGCCATTGCTTCGAGAATCATCACTCCCGGCATTATAGGATGACCGGGGAAGTGCCCCTGGAAAAACGGCTCGTTGATAGTAACATTTTTCAGGGCGACCACTCTTTTGTCAGGCACTAGATCGACAATGCGATCGATCAGCAGGAAGGGATAGCGATGGGGCATGATTTTGAGAATGGCATTGATATCGAATAGCACTGCGGAGCCCTTGCTGGTGTATTTCCCGGCAATCTTCTTCTTCTTATATAGTTCGCGCATCTGCTTTGCGAGAGCGACATTGGCCTTGTGCCCGGATCGTGCAGCCAGAACGTGCCCTTTGAAGGGCACTCCTATCAGGAACAGATCGCCAAGCAGGTCCAGTGTTTTGTGTCGCACCGGTTCGTTGTAGAATCGCAGGGGGATGTCGTTGATTATTCCCGTTTCGCCAACAAAGGCCTTGTCCTTCAGGTTCAGCACGTTGCGGATTCGATCGACTTCGACCTGGCCGAGATCGGAATCGTAGATAATGACCGCATTGTCCAGGCCACCTCCCTTGATCAGCCCAGCTTGTTTGAGCATCTCAACTTCGGAGAGAAAACAAAAAGTTCGAGCGGATGCAAACTCGTCGACAAATTCCTTCTCAAGGTCTACCAGGGTAGTGTACTGCGTTCCCAGTGCGGGATTCTTGTAGTCAATCATGAAGGTTATTCGCATGTCATCTGAGGGAGTGACGATGAGGTCGACATTGCGCTCTTTTTCCGAATACGACATGGGCGTGTCTATTTCAAGGTAGACTTTGTCAGCATCCTGATCGACAATCCCCGACTCGAGCAGCTTATCGACATACGGCCTGGCCGAACCATCGCCGACCGGGGGCTCGTTGCTGTCGAGTTCGACGATCATATTGTCGAGTTGGAGTCCGGCAAATGCTGCCAGCACGTGCTCGACAGTATAGACCTTCGCTTCACCGTCTTGAAGCGTGGTTCCGCGGGCGATATCTACCACATGATCGATGTCGGCAATAACCGACGGCTGGTCTGGCAAATCGGCTCGCACGAACCGTATGCCTGTGTCGGGAGCTGACGGCTTGAAGGTCATAGTGCAGTTGTTGCCGGTATGCAGCCCGATTCCCGAGAGTGAGATTTCCCGTTTTATTGTTCGTTGTTTGTCGTACATAACCTCTGTGTTCCGAATAAGTTGGGCAGAGTATACTCAGACCGGACCAGCCGGTAAAGGTTTTTCTGGACCGGCTTGCCGGGACCTTACACGTCTTTCAGGGATTTGACCTGACGCAGCCGCCGAAAGAGAGCAATGTACTCTTTGACCATGATCTCCTCTGCCTGGGAAAGTCCGTCCATCATGGGGATTCCGATTCGGAGCACGGCTCGGACGATGTCGGAAGTTGTGCGATCGTATTTCGAGGCCAGTTGTTTGAGTTGCTCTTTCAGTTCGTGTGAGACAAAGATATTCAGGCAATGGCCACCTCGTGTCTTGACCGGTTGATTGTTGCTTTTAGTCATGGATTCCTCCTTTTGGGTTAGTTGAAAAGGCTGTGCCGTATGTACACACGAACGACCCATAGACCCACCGATACGATTGGTGTCAAGGGGCAAACCGGAAGTCTGCCGCCCACAAAACCATAAATGGTGGGACATCGGAAATCAAAGATGGTATTTCTCGTGACCGATAATGATATGAGGAGATACTATGGAGACTCCAAAACGCTCTTGAAGGGTGCCTATCACCGGCCTGTAAGTATCTCTCCTGTCGCGCCTTGCCAAGATTCGGTCGATTTCCGGTCGAAATGGTGACAGGCAGATGGGGCAATCTGTGGCAGGCTCGACAATAATGTTGTATCGCTCGGCCACAAACCCGGCCAGCAGAGGCCGGAGCTTTTTAAGCGCCGTTCGGTGGAGTGACTCCAGCCGGTATTGACTTCGGTACGACTGCTCCGATATCTGGCTGCAACTCATACCGCGATAATAGTATAGATGGATGAACTCCCGTTCGTCGCTCGAGAGTTTCTTGATGGCCGCGCGTACAGCGTGGATTAGCGACTGGCTTCGGTCGATAGATGGTTGCTCTGTGGTATCTTTGGCAGGCTTACCTGGTTCGCGGCCGAGATCGACGATCCAGTTTTGATAGGCAATTCTTTTTTGTGACATCGTAGTCTCCTGTTCGATTTGGTAAGACAGGTTATGATCCGGCGACCGGGATGGCTACCACATGGAACTCACCTTCGTCTGACACAAATTGGCTCTGCCTGATCATGTGAGTCACATATCCTGTGGCGCAGGCATAACTTGTTGACTATCATTGGCTGTGACTTTGCCTCGCGGTAAACTTCGCCGGCGGCGGAACCGATACTAAACTGATGAGTCACTTCTTGAGACAGGCCGCCAATGGTAGCTGAGATGAGGTTGTTCTGGATAGTCAGTCGCTCGAACGAGTAAACATATACACGCCGCAGCCACCCGATCCGGCGCATCTGCAACATTTCAAGCTTCTAAGCGGGAATGAGCAATTTCGGCGATCGAAACTAACCTGGGGCGCTCTTGGTCTTTTGCTGCTATTCTATCCGGGGATTTCTCTCGGCTTCAACGAAAACCCGTCGGCTTTGCTCAAGGGCCTAAACGAAGGGACACGAATTGTCCTGCTGGTTTCGACTATTGTCATGCAGTGGTCGCTGTTTTCGCTGATCTACCTTGCCGTGTTTCGCGAGGGTACTTCCCTGCTGGGCATCGGGCTCCGTCGTTTTAGATGGATCGATGCTGGGTGGGCTTTGGCGTTCCTGCTTGGCTCAAATCTGATTCTCTCCGGTGCGGCCTGGCTGCTCGGACAGATAGGGCTGCCGATGATGGGCGAGGTCGGTCTGCTCGTGCCGGAAGAGCTTTTCGGCAAAATCCTGTGGGTCGGCGTATCGTTTACTGCCGGTTTCTGCGAAGAGATTATGTTTCGCGGCTACCTGATGACCCGTTTACGGCTGGTGGGCAGGTTGCCAAACTGGTTGTGGCCGACGGTTATTTCGGCGGTTGCATTCGGCGTCTGCCATAGCTACCAGGGGTGGCCGGGGCTGATTATCATTACTATTTATGGGGTCTTGTTTTCGTTGCTGTATATTCGTACGGGAAGTTT
>JBHHVC010000082.1:0-10954 GCA_046754125.1 Candidatus Zixiibacteriota bacterium | reverse complement strand
AACTGTGCGGCCATCCCCAATGAACGAGTCGAAGCCGAACTGTTCGGACATATCAAGGGCTCATATACCGGGGCAATCGCAGACAGACCGGGCCTGATTGAACAGGCCGAAAACGGCACTCTCTATCTCAACGAAATTGCCGACGCCACTCCTGAGTTTCAGGCCAAGCTGTTGGAGGTTTTGGAAACGCGGATGGTTCGACGCCTCGGTTCCAACAGCGTCCGCAAAGTTTCGTTCCGCCTGATAGCAGCCACTAACCACGATCTACAGCAGCGGATGCGGGATAATCTTTTCCGCCAGGATTTGTATCATCGTCTCAACGATATACCGATGACTTTGCCGCCGCTGTCTCAGCGTTGCGAAGACTTTGAACCACTGGTACGGCACTTCCTGACCGAGGCAGGCATGGCCTTCAACGGCGACACTCCCAAGATTGACCGACTGGCCACGATGCTGGCTAGCTCTGAATGGCCGGGTAATGTTCGCCAGTTGCGCGCGTCTTTGCGCACACTCTATCTGTCATCACACGGTGATGTTGATAAGATGCTGACAGGTGCGGCCGAGCTGATTGCCACATCGCAGCGCGATCGTCTGCTCGCCGCTCTCGAACAGAGTGAGTGGAATCGGACTCGCGCCGCTGAAATGTTTGGTGTCAGCGAAGGAACTATTCGCAACTGGATTCGCAGGTACGAAATCGCCGAAACGGCCGGCGTCGAAGCATAAGCACACTGGTACCCCACCCTGTGGGCATGTTGATTAACGCCTTAAGGGAGACGACCGATATCTTGACAGTAACTGTCGCTCACAGCAGCAAGAGCATCATCGAATTGTCTGCTTGGTCTCGTTTTGTTTGCATTCTCTAGTTTATTAGTCAAATGACCAAGATACTAATACTTTATTGTGCGAGGGATTCCATCGCGGCGGCGGCGGCTTTTTGCTCGGCCTCCTTCTTTGAAAGCCCGGCTCCCTCACCGGCAGGCTCGCCACTAATTGTAACTACCACGTGAAAAGTCTTTTCGTGGTCCGGTCCAGTCTCCGACACGACATCGTAGCGCGGCATCCCGTCACCGCGCCCCTGAATGATTTCGAGCAGTTCACCCTTGTAGTTTCGGCGGGATTCGTCGGAAACAATCCTCTCTTTGCGAGAGTATATCAGTCGTAGTACCAGGTCTTTCGCCGCAGGGTAGCCACCGTCGATATAGACAGCGCCGATAATCGACTCAAAGGCGTCGGAGATGATCGATGGCCGTTTGCGGCCGCCAGAGCGATCTTCCTCGGGAGACAGGCGCAAGAATCCGGGCAGGCCGATCTCTGTGCCCACCATCGCCAGGGTCGATTCGTTTACCAGCAATGCACGAGTCTTTGTGAGTTCCCCTTCGCGCAGGGATGGGTTGTCCCGGTAGAGTTGATCGGCAATGACCACGCCCAGCACCGAGTCGCCCAAAAACTCCAGCCGTTCATTAGACGGCCTTGGGGCATCCGACAGATGGGAATACGAGCGGTGAGTAAGGCTGAGAATCAGGTGCGAAGGATCGTTGAAAGTATATCCGATGAGGTGTTCAACCGGTGTGGGATCGAATTCATCCTCCCCCTCACCTTGTTCCCCCATAAGGCGTTGCAACCAGCTCTTGAGCCCCACAGATGTTACTCCGTGCCGTTGGCTTTGCCAAATACCAACGAAACATTGTGTCCCCCGAAACCGAATGAATTCGACATGGCATAAGCAGCTTTATACTCACGCTTAGTGTGTGGAACGTAATCCAAATCACATTCGGGATCGGCGTTGTCAAGATTAATGGTTGGGTGGATAACATTCTCGTTGAGCATCTTGATGGATGCAATCATTTCAACTGCACCTGCCGCCCCAAGCATGTGGCCAGTCATCGATTTGGTCGAGTTTATCGGAATCTTGTAGGCACGCTTGCCGAGAACTTCTTTGATCGCCCGCGTCTCGGCAATATCACCCAAGCCGGTAGAAGTGCCATGAGTATTGACGTAGTCAATCTGGTCAGGCAAGAGGCCGGCATCTTTCACGGCAAGGGCCATGGCCCGTTTGGCACCGATGCCATCCGGATGCGGCGCGGTCATGTGGTGAGCATCGGCAGTCATTGCTGCGCCCATCATTTCGCCGTAGGTTTTGGCTTCGCGCGCCCGGGCATGGTCGGCTGATTCCAGAATGAGAATCCCGGAGCCTTCGCCCATCACAAAACCGTCACGGTCGCGATCAAAAGGTCGCGATGCTTTTTCCGGATCGTCGTTTCGCGTCGACAGCGCACGGGCCTGACAGAAACCGGCCATAGAAGATGGAGTTATGGTTGCTTCGGCGCCACCCGTAATCATAACATCAGCTTCGCCACGTTGAATGATCCTCAATGCGTCAGTGATTGCATGGGCTGACGAGGCACAGGCGGACACGGTAGCATAGTTTGGCCCGCGAAAGCCGTAGCGGATCGATACCAGCCCGGCGCACATGTCGATGATCATCATCGGAATAAAGAACGGCGAGACTCGATTGGGTCCGGATTTCAGCAGCACGCTGTGTTGCTTTTCAAAGGTCCCGATTCCGCCAATGCCGGATCCGATGACGACACCACAGCGATCGAGATCGACTGACTCGAGGTCCAACCCGGAATCCTGAATTGCCTCGTCAGCAGCGGCCATAGCATACTGTTCGGAGAGATCGGTGCGCCGAATGTCCTTTTTTTCGATATACCGTGAACCGTCGAAATCCTTTATTTCAGCGGCTATACTGGTAGTAAAGCCGGCAGTGTCAAAACGAGTGACCAGACCCGCTCCAGACTTTCCTTCCCGCAGTCCATTGAAAAACTCATCGACAGAGTTTCCGAGGGGAGTAATGGCTCCCATTCCTGTTACTACAACGCTGTTCATGCGTGCGCACCCGGCAAACCGACCAGAATAGTCAAGGTTTTTGGCCCACTATTCCTTCTGGTGGTCGTTTATGTATTTAACAGCGTCCCCGACCGAGACGATTTTTTCAGCATCCTCGTCCGGTATCTCTATCGAGAACTCTTCCTCGAGGGCCATAACCAACTCGACAGTATCGAGTGAGTCGGCTCCCAGATCGTCGACAAATTTCGCGTTCTCGGTCACCTGTGTGGCTTCGACGCCAAGCTGTTCAATAATGATTTCCTTGACTCTGTCTTCTACTGATGCAGCCATAACTCCCACTCCTTGCAATTCTATCGTTAATGTTTGTTTTCTACTTTTGACATTCTAGGCCATCAATCCGCCGTCGACAGCCAGAACCTGGCCGGTTACATACGATGCTTCATCAGAGGCAAAGAACATTACCGCCGAGGCAACATCTGATGGCGAACCTGCTCGTTTTAGCGCAATGTTGTCCAAGAACATTTTTCTTGCCGCATCCGGTAGCGCGGCTGTCATATCCGTTTCAATAAAGCCCGGCGCTACAGCATTCACTGTTATTCCGCGCGGCGCCAACTCCTTGGCTGCAGTTTTGGTCAGCCCAATCAAGCCTGCTTTAGATGCGGAATAGTTTGCCTGGCCTGCATTGCCGCTAATTCCAACGACAGAGCTGATATTCACAATGCGGCCGTGACGCTGTTTCATCATCAACTTAGCCGCCATTTTGGCGACAAGAAAGGCACCCTTGAGATTGATGTCAAGCACCATATCCCAGTCTTTTTCATCCATTCGGACCAGAAGAGTATCGCGAGTGATACCGGCATTGTTCACCACAATATCAACTTTGCCGAACTTCACTACAGCCTCCTCAAACAGCCTTTGGACATCGTCGGCCCGCGTTACATCGCATTTGATACCGATTGCCGACGAGCCAAACTCCGAAGCAACCCGTTCGACCGCAGCCTGATCAAGATCGCAAATGACAGAGCGCGCACCACACTCGATAAAACGACCGACTATTTCCTTGCCGATTCCGCGACCTGATCCGGTGACAATTACCGTTTTGTTCGTAAAATCCATCAAGACTCTTCCTCGTTCCGAGTTAAGCGGTCGCAGCCGCAAAGGTTTCGATATCGGTCAGTCTGTCCAGCACTGTCGTCTTCTCTGGTTTCATATCGCGTCGAGCCAAACCTGTGAGAACCTTGCCGGGTCCGATTTCTATTGTACTCGTGACGCCGTTGTCCTTAAGAAATTGCATTGTCTGCATCCATCGCACCGGTGCAGCTACCTGGTCCACAAGCAGGCTGCGAATATGTTCTGCGCCATCCGACGGCTGAGCCGTAACGTTGGCCACTACCGGATGTCTTGGGGACTTGATGTCTATAGATTTCAGGTATTCCCTGAGTCCGCCACGCGCTGGTTCCATCAACGGCGAATGGAAAGCACCGCCGACCTCGAGCAGCATTGCACGTTTGGCACCTGCCTCTTTTGCCAGTGCCACAGCCTTCTCTACAGCAGGCAGAGATCCCGATATAGCGATTTGAATCATGGAATTATGATTGGCCGGAATCACTATTCCGTTGATAGATGCCTTCGCACAGATATCTACGACCTGCTGCTCGTTCAATCCGATGATTGCTGCCATTGTTCCCTGGTTCTGCTCGCAGGCCTGCTCCATCAGTGTCGCACGTCGCACCACTGCGCGCACGGCATCATCGAAACTGAGTGCACCGGTTGCCGCCAGCGCTGCATACTCGCCCAGAGAGTGACCACATGCGTAATCGAATTGCGGCAGGTTTTCTCCTAAGACGATCAGCACGGCCAACGAATGCAGCAAGATAGCCGGTTGGGTGAACCGCGTTCGTTTTAGCTCGTCGGCCGGACCCTCGAATGAAATGCGCGTAATATCGGCATCGAGTTCACCTGAGGCCAGTTCGTACAGCCGTCTCACATCTGCGGACGCCTGATACAGATCCTGACCCATTCCCACGTATTGGGACGCCTGTCCCGGAAAGAGTATCGCCGTTTTGCTCAAGGTTGTTACCACTTCATCAGCGCGGCGCCCCAGATGAGACCGCCTCCGAAAGCTACGATGAGAACGTGATCCCCTTTCTTGATGAGCCCCTGCCGGTTCGCCTGATCGAGCGCAAGCGGCACCGAAGCGGACGAAGTGTTCCCATACTTTTCTATGTTCAGGAAGACTTTGTCCATACTGATTTTCAGCCGCTTGACCAACGCCTCGATGATGCGGATGTTGGCCTGATGCGGAATTACCAGCGATATGTCATCGATCTGCAATCCGGCATCCTCAATCACTTTGGTGGCCGCCATGCCCATCTGCTTGACCGCTATCTTGAACACATCGGATCCGCTCATCATGATCTTATCGCGCCCATCATAATCATGACCGTGCAAATATGGGTTAGCAGTGCCGCCGACTTCCGTCCAGAGCAACTCGCGCATTCGTCCATCGGACCGCATGAATGACGAGAGCACACCACTGCCATTGGTTGATTCGCCGACTACTGCCGCACCGGCGGCATCACCGAAAAGCACACAAGTGTTACGATCCTTGTAGTTGGTAATTGCCGAGAGCTTCTCCACTCCGACTACTAGCGCCTTCTTACTCTTGCCTGACTCGATGTAGGAAGCAGCTATAGACAGGGCATTGATAAAGCCCGTACAGGCAGCAACCACATCGAAAGCAACAGCGTTGGGCAGACCCATTTTTTCCTGGACAACGCAAGCGTTCGATGGCAGGCGATAATCAGGAGTGACAGTTCCTGTTATGAGCAGGTCAATCTCCTCGTGTCCGCAGCCAGCCATCTCGAGCGCGCGCTCACAAGCCAGAACCGCCATGTCGGAGGTCGGCATACCATTGGCTATCCGTCGCTCTTTGATGCCTGTACGAGTAGTGATCCACTCGTCGGATGTGTCGACAATCGCTTCGAAATCAGCGTTGGTCATTCGCTGTGGCGGGGCATACGACCCCGTCCCGATGATCCTGGCTCTTCGCTTTTGTTCCATTATTGTGTCCAAAGTGATTGGTTGTCAATTCGTCATAAATTCGTTCGATTATCTTTCTAGAGCACAACTCCATGCCGACTCCGACAGCATTACGAATAGCGATGGAGTTCGACAGTCCGTGGCAGATGATGACAATGCCGTTTACACCCAACAGGGGAACCCCGCCGTAGCGAGAGTAATCGAATTGATCGCGCATCCTGCGCAGGAACGGTAGCAGTAGCATGGCGCCGACACGCGAGAACATATTAGTCTGAATCTGTCGCTGTATCGCTCGACCCATTAGCGGCTTGAACGATTCCGCAAATTTCAGAAGAATGTTGCCGGTGAATCCATCGGTTACAACGACATCAACAGTTCCAGAAAGGATGTCGCGGCCCTCCACGTTGCCAACAAAATTGACGCGGGACTTGCGGAGTTCTTCGCCCGCGCAGAATACCAACTCATTCCCCTTCGACCGCTCCTCGCCAATGGACAGCAAGCCAACCCTGGGCGCTTCGTTGTTGAACATGATGGACGAATACACCGAACCCATCACAGCGAATTGCTCCAGATGGTGCGGTTTGCAATCGACATTGGCGCCAACATCCAGAAGCAGGGTAGGTCGAAGATTTGCCGTCGGAATGACTGTCGTAATAGCCGGCCGACTGACACCCTCGATGCGCCCCAGAGTCAGAAGGGCTGTAGCCATGACTGCACCGGTGTTGCCGGGAGACACGAATCCGTCGGCACGCCCCTCACGCACGAGCTTCAGCGCCACTGCTATCGAACTGCTACGTCTGCGAAGGCCGTCAGTGGCGGAAGCGTGCATCGGTACTGAAGTTTCTGAATACTCCACTGACACATTACCGGGGAGAGTATCTGATTGTGACAACGTCTGATCCAGCTCAGGCTTGCATCCGACCAGGACGACATTCAGCTTGCCGCCGTAGTGGCGGGCCGCCTCGATGCCGCCCTCTATGATCTGTGCTTCGCCTGCATCGGCGCCCATCACGTCCAAGGCAATCGTGATCTGTCGATCATTACTCATCTGTTAGAGTATCCCTGTTCACTGGGCGGCAGCCTGTCAAGTCGAGTACGCTATGCTTCCTTCACCGTCAGCACCTGACGTCCATCATAGTAGCCGCAATGGGGACAGATGTGATGCGGTAGTCGAGCTTGGTGGCAGTGAGGACAATCAACCACATTGGGTGGCGAGAGCTTCCAGTTGGTCCGTCGTTTTCGACCTCGTGCACTCGAATGGCGTCGTTTAGGTAAGGCCATGTTTTTGTAATCCTTATTTTCAGTTAGTTATTGCCAAACAATTGCTGCAATCCATCCCATCGGGGGTCTGCACGTTCGGTCGAGCATTCGCATGATGTTCGATTGCGGTTGACTCCGCACTGAGGACAGATACCTCGGCAATCAGGACTACACAACGGTTTCATTGGAAGGGCAACGACTAGTGCTTGTTGCGCAGTCGACCTCAGGTCCGCTTCCATACCACTGCCTTCGATCAACACGTAGCTTTCGCCATCTTCACCATTGCCCAAAGTGGCAAAGGCATCCGCCGAACATACGATAAAGTCAGTAGACTCAGATAATTCAGCATCGAATGGTGCCAGACAGCGTGCACATTCCAGAGTCACCAAAGCCTGCAGGCTTCCCTGACAGTAATACTCCTCGCCTGAGTTCTGAATGTCCAAGTCCAGAGCGGCTTTTCTTACACCAACCACAATGTCAGAGTCGAACTCAAACCCTCCCGGATCAGCCTCAATACGGGCATGGGCAGGAAAGGCGTCAAATGCTTGTAAATCCAATTTCATAGCCACGAAGTGTAAGCGAAACAGCCCAGAAAGTCAAGGATAAAACATAGGGGTAAGCCATGACACCCCAATATGTTACACCGATCAACCAGCTACCGGTGGCACTCAGGAATACGAGAATAATCCGACCAGAGAACAGGGACAGGGCTTTATCTACCTGCCCGACAACGACATACGGTAACTTACAGGTTGTCTCGGTGGACGCGCATTCGGTTCGCTGCACGTTCCATAGCCGCACGCGCCTCGGCCAGATCAACTGCTATCTCACTGTCACCGGCCTTGGCAATAAGCTCCCTTTGCCGATCATAAGCGGCCTGAGCGCGCTCCACATTGATCTCATCCGCTTTTTCGACAGCATCGGCCAGTAAAGTAGCGGTGTTTGATGAAACCTCCAGAAAGCCACCGGACACCGCGAAGAGTTGAATCTTATTGTCGGCATCACGCAGTTCGATCTGTCCCGGTTTGAGCGCAGTAATCAACGGAGCATGATTAGAGAGCACGCCCAGATACCCCTCAGTGCCGGGAACAACAACAGAGGCGACTTCGGCTTCGTAGAACACTTTTTCGGGTGTGACTATGGAAAGATGAAACATCGGCTATTTCTTCGTCTGCTCGTAGTTTTCAAACACCTCGTCAAGCCCACCGACCATGTAGAAGCACTGCTCCGGTATATGATCGAGATTGCCCGCCACCAGTTCGGAGAACCCTTTTACCGTGTCCTCTTTCTTGACGTACTTACCCGGCTTACCGGTGAACACTTCGGCTACAAAGAACGGCTGCGACAGGAAACGCTGAATCTTTCTGGCGCGGTGGACAATCTGCTTGTCGTCTTCGGATAACTCATCAATACCCAAGATGGCGATAATATCCTGCAGGTCCTTGTATCGCTGCAGGATATTCTGAACAGAGCGGGCAGTATTATAGTGCTCCTCACCGACAATATGCGGATCGAGAATCCGTGACGTCGAGTCGAGCGGATCAACTGCGGGGTAAATGCCCAGCTCTGCGATCTGCCGCGACAAAACAGTAGTCGCATCAAGGTGCGAGAAGGTTGTGGCCGGGGCCGGGTCTGTCAGGTCATCGGCCGGGACATAGATTGCCTGCACCGAGGTGATGGAACCTGACCTGGTCGAAGTGATTCGCTCCTGCAGACCGCCCATTTCGGTACCAAGAGTCGGTTGGTATCCGACCGCCGAAGGCATCCGACCCAACAAAGCGGACACTTCCGAACCGGCCTGAACGAAGCGGAATATGTTATCAATAAAGATCAGGACATCCTGGCCCTGCTCGTCGCGGAAGTACTCGGCAACGGTCAGGCCGCTCAAAGCGACACGAAGACGAGCGCCGGGAGGTTCGTTCATCTGACCAAAGACCATGGCGGTTTTCTTAATGACGCCGGACTCGGTCATTTCGAGCCAGAGATCATTTCCTTCGCGGGTCCGTTCCCCGACTCCGCAAAACACGGAAAAGCCTCCATGCTCGGTAGCAATGTTGTGAATCAACTCCTGGATGATCACCGTCTTGCCAACCCCGGCCCCGCCAAACAGACCGACCTTGCCGCCTTTTGAATACGGTTCGAGCATGTCGATCACTTTGATGCCGGTTTCGAACATTTCCGTTTCAGTAGTTTGCTCGGAGAAGCCGGGAGCGGCGCGATGGATGGGTAGTCTTTTGTATTCGCCCTCCATAGGACCTTTACCGTCAATCGGCTCGCCGAGAAGGTTGAACACTCGTCCAAGCGCCTTTTCGCCGACCGGGACGGTGATCGTCTCGCCGCTGTCGACTGCATCCATGCCACGCACCAGTCCGTCGGTGGAAGCAAGGGCGACGCATCGTACTACGTTGTCGCCCATATGCGATGCCACCTCGACAGTGACATTCAGGTTTCTGGATTCATCCTTGATTTTGATTGCGTTCAGAATGTTCGGCAGCGAGTCCGACGGAAACAGACAATCAACCGTCGGGCCAATCACTTGAACTACTTTACCGATATTGTCAGCCATTTACAGCACTCCGTATCTCTATTTGCAACATATCTTTTTCCATTCTATCAGTATCGCCACGTGCATGCGAGCACTACCACTTTAGCGCCTCGGCGCCGGAAACAACTTCGAGAAGTTCTTTCGTGATCTGCGCCTGGCGTGCTTTGTTGTAATCAAGTGTGAGGGTCTGAATCATCTCGCCCGCGTTGGTTGTCGCGTTACCCATCGCCATCATCCGGCTGCCGTGCTCGCTGGCCAGCGATTCGACCAGCGCGGTCACCATCTTGGTGGTGGCGTAGCCGGGCATCAAGGCCGCGTATATTGCTTCGGGGTCCGGCTCGAAGATGTACTCACGGTTACTTCCGGAATCGTCGCCCACTTCCGGCCGAGCGATTGGGAGGTATTTGTCGAGTGTGATGTTGTAGCGCACCATCGATATGAACCGCGTAAACAGAACTGAAATCTCGTCGGTCTCGCCCTTGACGAACCGCCCGGTGAGAAACTGGACGATTTCCCGTGTCTGGTCGTAGTCGAGCACTCCACCCCAGTCGCCCCAATATCCGACCAGAGGCCAGGAGCGACGCTTAAAGAAATCGTTGGTCCGTTTTCCTATAGCCACGATTTCGATGTCATATGAAGCATTCTCTTCCAGCCACCGAGAAGCACGGCGAATCAAGTTGGCATTGAACGATCCGCACAGACCGCGATCGGAGGCGATAATTACAAGCGTCTTTTTCTTGACCGGACGTTCCTCGAAGTACGGATGCACAATCTCACCGGCCGATCCGGCGGCGAGGTGGCTCAGCATTTCATCCATCTTCTGACTGTATGGTCTCGACTGTTCGACCTTTTGCTGTGCACGCCGCAGTTTGGCAGCAGCCACCATCTCCATAGCTTTAGTGATGCGCTTGGTCGAGACGACTGTCTTGATTCGTTTTTTTACTTCTCGTAGTGTAGGCATACTATTACTGCTTGGACGCTAGCTCCGATGATGGACATTGTTTCATGTTTCTATTGTTCTGAATTTCTTGACCATCTCTTGTCTTAGTATGCCATGTAATTGAGCGTTACTCCAAAGACTATGGCGTTGGTTGTTGCTTTCAGCTTCAGCCCCGAGAATGGATCTGTCTCACTATCGCTGGGATTGCCGTAGGTGAGCACTGCCTCGATACCTGTGTGACGGGAGAACTCAAAACCAAAACCACTGGCCAGCCCTAAGCCGACCCAGGTATTGTTGTCCGATTCAAATGGCGTACC
>JBHHVC010000081.1:0-11004 GCA_046754125.1 Candidatus Zixiibacteriota bacterium | reverse complement strand
ACAATTGCTATGCCGTTGCCGCAGCAGAAGGCGAGCGGGGAGTTCGGGATCTGGTGGATTGTCGCTATTGGTGTAATCGTGCTTGGGGCAGGCGGCGGTGCATTTGTGTTTTACAGGAGATCGCACCGGCCCGCAGAAACGGTTCGGTTGCCAAAAGATCAACTGCTGGATGAGCTGACAGCGCTGAAAAAAAAGGAAGGCAGTGATCCAAGACAATTCAAGTCGGGGCTGTACGGCCTGTTGTCGGTATATTTGGCAGCCGCCTACGAGGTGAAAACCGATAGTTGTGCTGACGCTGATCTTCGGGACCTGTTGAGGGAGAAAGGTCTGCCGGAAGGAAAGTCGGAACGTCTGGCAGACTGGCTGATCGATGCGCGTCGCGCGAAATTCTCGCCGTCGGCCGGCGCTCCGGGTGAGGCGATACGGTTGGAATCGGAAGTAAGATCGTTCTTTGAAACAATGCCAACGTAATTGAATCGAGCGGAGGATATATGCATACGGACATTCAAGAAATACAATCACAGGTTGAGCAGGAGTCGTCATTTGTACAAAAGCTGACCGAACAGATGGGATCAGTGATTGTCGGGCAGAAGTACCTTGTCGAACGGTTGCTGATGGGCATACTGGCCAATGGGCATTGCTTGATCGAGGGGGTTCCGGGGCTGGCCAAGACCCTGTCGGTCAAGACTCTCAGCGATGCCATCCAGACAAGTTTTCAGCGTATCCAGTTCACTCCCGATCTGCTTCCGGCTGATCTGATCGGAACGATGATTTACAATCCTCAAAGTTCAGAGTTTACAGTTAAGAAGGGACCGATATTCTCTAATATCATCCTTGCTGATGAGATCAACCGAGCTCCGGCCAAAGTACAGTCGGCGCTGCTTGAAGCGATGCAGGAGCGGCAGGTGACGATATCAGATACTACCTACAAGCTCGACGAGCCATTCCTTGTACTGGCCACCCAGAATCCGATCGAGCAGGAAGGCACGTATCCGCTTCCGGAGGCACAGATCGATAGGTTCATGTTCCTGCTGAAGATTACTTATCCCTCTCCCACCGAGGAGCGGGAGATTATGGAGCGGTATACCGGGTCGGAAACTCAGGTAGTGTCCAAGGTAGTAAGCCCCGATGACATAATTCGAGCTCGCGGAGTTGTGCGTGGTATTTATATAGACGACAAAGTAAAAGATTACATTGTCAATTTGATATTCGCGACTCGCGAGCCGTCGAGGTATGGCCTGCCTGATCTCAAGGACCTGATTTCGTTTGGTGGCTCGCCGCGCGCCACTATATATTTGAACCTCGCTGCCAAGGCGCATGCGTTCCTAAGGGGGCGTGGTTACGTGACACCTGAAGACGTCAAGGCGATCGGGCTTGATGTACTGCGCCACCGGGTTCTGGTGACATATGAGGCTGAGGCGGAAGAGATAACTTCCGATGATATCATAACGAAGGTCTTTGACGCTGTCGAAGTGCCGTAGACAGTTGCCATGATTTCCAAAGAGATTCTCAGCAAAGTCAGACGGATAGAGATTCGTACGCGAAGACTGGTCAACGATCTTTTCAGCGGCGAGTACCATTCGACCTTTAAGGGTCAGGGGATGGAGTTTGAGGAGGTCCGTCAGTATACTCCCGGCGATGACATCCGGTTGATCGACTGGAATGTAACAGCGCGTACGGGTTTTCCACATATCAAGAAGTTCCGCGAGGAGCGAGAATTGTCGGTGGTGGTTCTATTTGATGCGTCGTCGTCCGGGCGGTTCGGAACGTGCGATCGCTACAAGAGCGACACGGCGGCCGAATTGAGTGCGCTTCTTGCTTTTTCGGCGATCAAGAACAACGACAAGGTGGGGTTGATAATATTCACTGACCGGATTGAGAAGTTTGTGCCGCCCAAGAAGGGACGCGCTCACGTGCTTCGGATAATTCGTGAAATTCTATTTTTTGAACCGACCGGCCGGGCTACCGATATTGGTGGGGCACTGGAGTATATGAGCAAGGTGATTCGGCGCAAGTCTGTTGTGTTTCTTGTGTCGGACTTTCTGTCGAAGGATTATCTGAAGCCGCTTCAGATCGCCAACAACAGACACGATGTGGTGGCGATCAAGATAAGCGATCCGCGAGAAACAACGTTTGAAGATGTAGGCCTGATCGAGCTGGAAGATGCCGAAACGGGCGAGTTGTTAATGGTCGATACCGGTTCGGTGTCATTTAGACGGGAGTTTGCAGCACGATCTGAGGAGGATATGAGCGAATTACGGCGCGAGTTCAGGCTTATCAATCTCGATTTCCTGAGCGTTCGCACCGACCAATCGTATATAGTACCTCTGATCAGTTTCTTTCGGATGCGGGAGCGACGCAAATGAGCAGGCAGGTGTTGTTAGTAGTCAGTTTCGCACTACTACTGTGTCCGATAGAATCGTTTGCACAGGAGAAGCCTGACACGGTAGAGTCGTTGTCAGGGATCGAGATCACGACATCTGTTGATAAAGCTGATATCTACATTGGGGACTTGATTACATATTCACTTACAATCGTCTATGACTCAACAATCGAGCTGATTCCACCCCCGCTGGGAGCTAATCTGGGCGCCTTTGATGTTAAGGACTACCAGTCGGATATCATTACAGAGCTTCCTGGCGGTCGCATCCAGAGCGAAAACATGTTCAAATTGAGCACCTTTACGACGGGTGATTATGTAATTCCCCCGGTCCCGGTCATGTTTGTGCTGAAAGACAAGAGGCGCAAGATCGTGCTGTCGGAGGCGGTGCCTATCAAAGTAAACTCGCTCCTGCTCAATAGTGACGACTCGGTGGATATTCGCCCGCTGAAAGCACAGTATGAGTTCAAGCGGGATTATACAAAGTATTACTGGTACGGGGGAGCCGGTTTGCTGGTGCTGATTGCGGGGATTTCGCTTTTGTGGATTCGTGCACGTCGCAGGAGGGATGTCGGTGATCCGGTTGATCTGCGTCCAGCCTGGGAAATAGCCTTTGAAAAACTTGCCTTTCTCAAGGAGAAGCGTTTGCTGCAGGAAGAGGCGTTCAAGCCGTACTATATTGAACTTACCGAAATATGTCGGGAGTATCTTGGACGTATGTACTCGATCAACGTGTTGGACATGACAACAGAAGAACTACTTGCCCAGTTGGAGCAGTTGACGACGCCCGACCGCTTCATGGGCATAATGGTTGAACTGTTGCACCATGCCGATCTTGTAAAGTTTGCCAAGCTCATTCCGGACGGTGACAGAGCGGAGTCGGACCTTGACGTTGTTCATGACATCATTGAGTCTGTGCGAGCAGAACATGAGCGTCGATCGGTGGCCAACCAGCAGCTGGCGGAAGGCGAGCGTATCAGGCCGCATGATCTGTCGGGGGTGGGGAAGTGAATCTGGAGTTTGCCGGATTTGGGTTGAATCTGTTCGATATGATCGAGGGGACTATTCCCGCGCTGATCATCTTTGTCGTCGGAGGAGTGATCACAGCGCTGATGTGGCTGTATCAGATACGCAAACGTCGGACACGGTCGGCCACGATCAAGTATTCGGATATAATGATTGTCAAGCGAGCTGCGCGGTCGAAAAAGCAGCGCTTTCGTTTTGTGCTGGTGGCGCTGCGGCTTGCTGCGGTTGCCTTGTTTTTTGTGGCTTTCGCCCGTCCGAGGTCAGGGACTGAGATTCGTGAGATTACTTCCGAGGGGATCGATATCATGCTGGCCGTCGATGTGTCATCGTCGATGCAGGGAGAGGATTTCAAGCCTTACAACCGCCTCTATGTTGCAAAGGAAGAGATCAAGACGTTTGTAGGTAAACGACTTAACGATCGAGTGGGATTGGTAGTTTTTGCGCGCAATTCGTTCACGCAGTGTCCCCTTACCACTGATTATGACGTATTGTTGAGTTTTGTAGATCAGGTGGACTTCGGCATGGTCGATGACGGAACGGCGATAGGCATGGCGCTGGCCAACGCTGTGAACCGCTTGCGCGATTCCGATTCGAAGTCTCGAGTTATTGTGTTGTTGACTGACGGTGACAACAACGCCGGCGAGATTGATCCTATCACGGCGGCCAATCTTGCGGCTGCTTTTGATATAAAGGTGTATACGATCGGTGTCGGCAAGACGGGTAATGCCATGTTTCCATACCAGGACCCGGTGTTCGGTAAACGGTACGTTTATCAGCCGACCCGGATCGACGAGCGGTCGCTCAAGGAGATTGCCAGCAGGACCGGCGGGAGATATTTCCGAGCGCGCAGTGGTGATGAGCTGAACGCGATCTACTCGGAGATCGACCAGTTGGAAAAGACCGAAATCAAGGTGTCAGCGCATGTGCAGTACACGGAGTTGTTCCCATATTTCACGTTGGCTGGATTGTTGTTGCTGGCTTTGGAGATACTCTTGAGTCAAACATATTTCAGGAAGTTGCCATAAGGCGGAAACTGTAGTATGCGATTTGCAGAACCTATAGCATTTGTGTTGATGGCTGGGGTGGTTTTCCTCGGCCTGGTTGTCTGGTGGGGACTGGCTCGCAAAAAACGGCTTTTGCAGCGGTTTGGCGATCTCCCCCTGATAATGAAAAGCGCTCCACATATATCTTTTGCTCGACAGGGGAGCAAAGCGCTGGTGCTCCTGCTTGGGGCGACTTTCGTTGTTCTGGCTCTGGCTCGATTGCAATTCGGCACTCATCTGGAAAAATTACGGCGGGAAGGACTGGATATTGTGGTGGCACTGGATGTGTCCAATTCTATGCTGGCCCGCGACATGAAACCGAACAGGCTTGATAAGGCCAAACAGGAAATCAGGAGCATCATTGAGCGTCTTAAGGGAGATCGGATCGGTCTGGTGGCCTTTGCCGGGGAGGCGTTTGTGCAGTGTCCGCTGACTCTGGACTATGCAGCCGCCCGGTTCCTGCTGGGGGCAATGGACAACGGCTCAGTCTCGGTTCAGGGGACATCGCTATCTGCCGCCATAGAAACGGCCTCACGCGCATTTGTGAAAGAGGAACACAAGCACAAAGTACTGCTGTTGCTGACCGACGGCGAGGATCACGAGAAGAATGTGGAAGATATTGCCGATGAGGCGAGGCGGCAGGGGATAAAAATATATACGGTCGGAATAGGCAGTGAAGCTGGGGAACCTATCCCTATCGCTGATCGTACAGGTAAGCAGGTAGGGTTTAAGAAGGACGAAAACGGCGAAGTCATAGTATCGCAGCTGGACCAGGAGACGTTGCAGAGGGTGGCACTGGCGACTGGCGGCAAGTACTACCACGCAACGGCCGGGGAGCTTGAGTTGGACAGGATATTTGACGAGATTTCAGAGATGGAGCGCAAGGAACTGGAGGGAACGTTGGTGACGCGCTATGATGACAGATTCCAGTGGCCGTTGCTGTTTGCCATAGTTTTGATTGTGGGTGAGTTCTTTATGTCTGAGAGGCGGAAGATCAGTCGAGGTGAGCAAATTGCATAGGAGTGGCGTTACTTGGAGTGTCGTCGTTGTTCTGCTTGTCGGTACAAGTGTTGCGGCCTCGGATTACGTTGATTTCGTGAAAAAGGGAAATCAGGCATTAAAGTCCGGTGATCACAAGGGTGCATTGGAAAGCTATCATGCTGCCGAAATCGAATTGCCAGAGTCGCCGGAACTTGAGTACAATATGGCGGGCGCGTTACACGTCGGAGGTGCCTTCGAGGAGGCGGTAGAAAAATACACTAAAGCATTGAACAGCCCCGACCCGGATATTCAGGCGCAGTCCAGCTTTAATCTTGGCAACACCTACTATAGAATGCAGGACTACCAGAAGGCGATAGCATCATATCAACAGGCGCTTGAAATGAGCCCTGACGATATCGACGCCAAGTTCAATCTTGAGCTTGCTCGCAAGATGCTCAAGGAGCAAATGAAACCGCAGCAGCAGGAACAGGACCAAAAGCAGCAGCAAGAAGAGCAGCAGCAAGAACAACAGGAGCAGCCTCAAGATCAGGATGAGAAGGATGATCAGCAGCAGGATCAGAATACGGACCAACAAAACAAAGACGAGAACAAGCAGAACAATGATAAACAGGAGCAATCACAAAAGCAGCAGTCCAAGCAAGAGATGTCCAAGGAGGACGCCGAGCGGATTCTGAATGCGCTTAGAGATGACGAGCAGGACGTTCAAAAGAAGATTCGGCGGGCACGAGTAAGTGGATCGTATTCGGGGAAGGACTGGTAGAGTGAGATCGAGTCCGAAGCTGATGACTACCTGTCGGGCGACATTGTTCGCGTTCGTAGCGGCTGCCCTTTTGTGCGGCTATGTATCAGCGGGGCCGCAGCAGGAGATCAAGGTATCGGTTTCGATCAGCCGGGATAGTATAGGCATGGACGAGCAGGCGGTCCTGATGATCACAGTGAGCGGTCCCAACCAGAATCTGCCGCGTCCCTCGATTCCGACACTGGCCGCGTTCGAGATGTATTCGCAGGGAACATCCAGCGAACTGAGTATTACCAATGGCAAGGTGTCGGCATCGATGACCTATCGATACCTGTTGTTTCCACAGAAGGCGGGTACATTTCCGATCAACAACATAGCTGTAGTGCACAATAACAGGCGCTACAAGGGCAACGGTGTCCAACTGACAGTGATCAGTTCCGGGGTAAGCGCCTCACCCAAACTGGAGCAAAAGGCCCAGAGCACCGGAGGTAAGTCGAAAGATTACTTTTTGGAGGCGATTGTCGACAAGCGGAAGCCGTATGTAAACGAACAGGTCACTTTGACACTAAAGTTTTATATCGCTGTGCAATACTACGGAAGTCCCGAACTGGCGGAGCCGACCACGACCGGCTTTTGGACCGAGCTGCTTGGCAACAAGGCACCGTACTACCAGAAGATAAACAACCGTACATACAAAGTAATCGAGCGCAAGTATGCACTTTTCCCGACCCAGACGGGTGAGTTGACAGTCGGTCGCGCCACGATAAAGGCGACAATTGCATCGCGCCGTCGTCGTCGGACTGACGGATTATTCGGAGGGATCGATGATTTCTTTGGGAGGGGGAAAGAGGTGAGCACCAGCAGTCAACCGATTCACGTAGCTGTTCGTCCGTTGCCGGCTGAAGGACGCCCCTCTGATTTCACCGGTACTATCGGCAATTTCAGCATATCGTCATCGGTCAACAGGAATGAGGTTGAGGTGAATCAGCCGGTTTCTCTGACTATTCGCATCAGCGGGACCGGAAATATCAAGTCAGTTGCCGAGCCGACGATTCCTGAGCTTGATGAGTTTCGCATTTATCGAGCATCCAGCAGTGAAAACAGCTCAACACTCAACGACAAGGTCGGCGGTACTAAAGTGTATGAAGAAGTGTTTATCCCCAAGCGTCCGGGGAAATTGTCTATACCAGCTCTCTCGTTCAATTATTTCGATCCCGACAAACAGAAGTACTTTGTGATAACAACAAAGCCAATAGGGCTGCGCGTTACCAAGCCGGAAGGGTACGTCGCCGGAGGGGAAACACCGTATGGCGCTCCAGATTTCAGCATTGGCAGCGAGGCCCGTGATATACGATACATCAAGAGCGAGCCCGGCAAGTTGCAGCCGATGGGACAATTGGTCATATTTTCGCCGCTTTATATTGCCGTCAATGGTGTGCCGGTTGTGTTGTTGGCCGGAGTGATGGTGTACCGTCGTCGTCGCGACCGGCTGGCGGGGGATAAGGGCCTGGCTCGTTCTCGCGCCGCTGTTCGTGCCGCGCAGAAGCGTCTGGCCCGTGCCCGCTCGCTGGCCGAGTCGGGACAAGTGGAGGAATGCTATGCAGAAGTTACGTCGGCCGTGATATCGTTCATTGCTGACAAGCTAAACATATCTCCTCACGGTCTGACTGTCGATCGGATTGCACAGTTACTTTCAGACAAAGGGGCTGATGAGCAGCTTGTGAATGATATTGTTGGCTTGATGCGAGAGGCGGATTTCGCTCGCTATGCGCCCGGTGAATCGGCGGGAGATGATTTAGGTCGTTCGGTGGAGCAGGCGCAGCAACTGATGGTGCGGTTGACGGATGTTCGCTTTGTATAAACATTGGAGCAACTTGTTTCTGGCGATCCTGGTGTTGCCGCTTGTTCTCTCATCGGCGGCGATGGGGCAGCAGGACGAGTTCGAGATGGCAAACAAATTCTACGAACAAAGGGATTACGAGAGCGCTATTCGCATGTACAGGAGCGTTCTAAATCAGGGTGTGGAGTCGGCGCCACTGCATTTCAATCTTGGGAACGCATACTTCAAGGATGGAGACCTCGGTCGGGCAGTGCTTTACTATATGAAAGCGAGGCGACTCGATCCTTCCGATGTTGATATTTCGCACAACCTGGAGTTTGCCCGCCGGTATTCTCGCGTTCAGATGGAAGGCGTCAAGCTAAACCCGGTGTCATCGTTCTTTGAATCGGTTGTTGCCGGTTACCGACTTGATGTGATGGCCTGGGTTTCGTCCATATTTTTTGTTATGGTGATTTGCCTGATTGCGGTAATGAAAGCACTGTCGCTGTCTTCACCGGTTGTTCGCATCTTTGTAGTGATATCGCTTACATTGGCTGTCGTTGCGTCCTCACTGACAACGTTCAAGTATCGTACAGATTATCTGACTCGCCGAGCCGTAATTGTAGCGGAGGAAGCGCCAGTTTTTACGGGGCCATCCGAGCAGGCAGACCAGGAACTCGATGCCGCGCCCGGCCTGATTGTGGAAATACTTGGTGAATCGGATGGCTTTTACAATGTCCTGTTTGAAAACAAACGTCGCGGCTGGTTGCAAAAGCAGTTGGTGGCGGAGATTTAGAGTGCCTACTGCAGAATAAGCCCCAGCCTTTATTTGTTTGACACCCCCTATGTCACTGTCTATGTTTCGGGCTGGCAAATGTCCGGACAGGAGCCGGTAAACGAATGATTTTGAATAAAAAGCAATTCTGGGGCACACTCATAGCCATTGCCTTGCTGGCCTATTGTGTAAAGGACGTGCGTCTTTCGGAACTGGAGACTATGCTCCAGCGGGCCAACTACCTGTACCTCATCCCGGCAACGATTTTTGCTTTTGTTTTCATCGTGCTGAAGGGATTGCGTTGGAAATTGATGCTATCGCAGCACAGGAAGATACCGGTGGTGCGAGCGGTCACGTTGTATTCGGCCGGGCAAATATTGAATGTAGTTATGCCTATGCTTACGGGGCAGGTCGGGCGTATGTTTTTGTTCGCCAAGAAGGAAGGATTGCGCAAGACGTTCGTTTTTTCCACGATTGTTTTGGAGATTCTTTTTGATGCCATCAGTCTCTTGATATTTCTATTTCTTACTTCAATTGCCTTTGCCGTACCTGAAGGTTACCGAGCTATAAGTCCAATTCTCATGTCCGTCACATTGGTGCTCCTTGTGCTGCTGTACCTGCTTTTGCACTTCCAACGACAGATGGAGAATCTTGGACACAAGTATTTCCGTCCTCGCTGGCCATCGATATACATCGGTGTGAAGAAGTTCATACGTTCGTTCACAAAAGGGATTGAGATGCTGCGTTCGAGTCAGCATTTGTTCGGCTCGTTGTTTTACTCGCTCGGATCCTGGGCAGCGCACATTCTGGTTGTGTATTTTCTCCTTAGGTCGCTTGACCTTCAGTTGCCATTTGCCGCCGCTGCCGCAATTGTGATTATCAACACGCTGGCCGTGATGGTGCCAATTACACCCGGCAACGCAGGGACGTTTGAAGTAGTGGTGATCGGATCGCTGGCCGCCTTTGGTGTGGGGCGGTCGGAGGCGATGTTACTTGCTCTTGCTTTGCACCTGCTGGACTTTGTACCGATCTTTGCGATGGGCTACGCCTTTCTACATCAGGAGAGGATTTCTATCAGCGAGATCAGGAAAGTTCCCCGGGATTCGCGCGTTCTCAATGTGCTGGGAGAGGACGGGGCATATGTGGAGTATGAGGAGGGAGCGTGATACGGTCGTTCCACTATCAACCGGGTCAGGCGGTCAAAGTGATCGATGGTATTGCCGATTTTGATCGACTGCTGAGAGTTGAAAACAGTATCCTGTGGGTCGATCTTTGCAAGCCGAGCGACGAGGAATCATACATCCTGACGCACGACTTCAAGTTTCATCCTCTGGCAATTGAGGACGTTATCAGCGAACGGCCGCGCACAAAGGTTGACGATTATGACAGTTACATTTTTCTCGTATTTCAAATCGTCGACTATGTTGGACGAGAGGAAGGGCTTAAGATCGGCGAGATCGACATGTTTCTTGGGGCCAACTCTTTGGTCTCAGTCCACTACGACGACCATCGGATATTCGACTACCTTTATCACCGGGCCGAACGTGACGAGCGGCTGATGTCAAGAGGCGCGGACTTCCTTATGCACGCCGTGATAGATTCAGTCGTCGACAACTATAATTCGACTTTGGATATCCTGGAATATGAAATCGATAAGGTAGAGGAGAACGTGCTTGCGGAGCCGGACAAGGATACGGTCAAATCGGTGTTCACCTTGCGGCGAGATATTGTGGATTTGAAACGAATTGTTCTTCCGCAGCGGGAAGTGCTGAGTCTTCTGTCACGCGAATATTCTAAGAGGATTTCGGCCAAGGCGGCTGTCTATTTTTCCGATATTCTCGATCACCTTATACGGGTCAATGATATGGCAGATTTTCATCGAGAGATTCTGAATTCGTCGCTGGAAGCATACTATTCATCGGTTTCGACGAAGACTAACGAAATTATCAAGGTGCTGACCATATTCACCGTGTTGTTCATACCACCTACTTTCCTGGTAGGGCTTTGGGGGATGAATTTTAGCGAGATGCCGGAATTGAAATGGCGGTTTGGTTACTATTTCTCTCTTGCCCTTATGGCGCTGGTAGTGTTTGGATTGATAATCTTCTTTCGGAAAAAGAAATGGATATGATCGGGCAGCTTTCGGACGGAAGGAACCAAGTGGTGGGATCGAAGTCGGACTCGCCGTTGCAAGACTATGAGAAAACGCGAACGATGTCG
>JBHHVC010000080.1:0-11072 GCA_046754125.1 Candidatus Zixiibacteriota bacterium | reverse complement strand
ATCGATTATTCTGCTGTTGCTCCTGCTGAACGTAGGGGCCAATTATGTCATCCATTCAGCTTATCAGGCGCAGCGTGCAGCCGTTACTGACCGTTTACAACATGCCGCACGGACAATAACATCCGATCTGGAAGAGCGTGGTTCGTCGGCCCTCGATTTGGATCGTGCTGCCGCCTTTCGTCGTCGGTTTGGCCTGAGCAACGCTATTCTCATAACCGCTGACGCGCCTATAGATCACGGCAAGGACAAACTCCCCTGGTTCATTTCGGCTCTGGACCGCTTACCCCCGGAACAGATTCCGACGGTCTCGCGGATAATCCTCGGTGCAGAATATGAAGCTCTTACGCCGGGCGAAGATGATCAGTTCTTTTACGCCAAGCCGGTATTGACTGGCGAAGTGGATTATCTGCTTATCCTGTCGACGGGGGGGCCGGAACTTGCATTTCTTGAGAGTGCCCGACGGTTGCTGTTATTGCTTGGCGTGGTCGCGCTCGGATTGGCTGCAGTGTTGTATCTCTATTTGTCTCGCTTCATAGTTCTACCGTTTCGTATGCTGCGTCAGGAGGCGCTCAGCGCGGGACGTAAGATCGGCGGGCGTGACGACGTTGAATCAATGGTCCGTGATTATGAGCTGTTGATCAAGGAACTGCAACAGAAAGAACGCCAGCTTATCGAACTGAATGAGCAGGTAACCAACAAGGCCGACCGGCTGGAAAAGTTTACGGATTACCTGCTTCGCTCGATGTCATCCGGGCTCGTGACGGTTGATCGCGCGGGCACAGTCATGTCGAGTAATACTGCTGCGTCGGAAATACTGGGCGTCGAGTCCGGGAAAGCGGTCAGTCTACAATTTCGCAATCTGTTTAGAAGCGAACAGGTTTGCACTGACATAGATGAAGCTATCGCATCCGGCGAGAGCGCCGAGTATCGGGAGCTGCAGCTAATCGCGGCAGACGGTTCCACGCGAACCTGCGGGGTGGGAGTGTCAGTGGTATTGGACAACAACAGGCAGCCAATGGGTGCATCCATTCTCCTTAACGATCTGACCGAGACCGTTTCGCTTCGGGCAGAACTGGAGGCGAGGAGCCGTTTGGCCGCGCTTGGAGAGATGGCAGGGGGGCTTGCGCATCAACTTCGCAATTCACTGGCAGCTGTAGCAGGCTACGGCACGCTATTAAGAAGGAGAATGCAAAAGCAGATTCTCTCGCCTGAGATAGCCGATGCCATGTTGGAAGAAATACGGCAGGCGGAAGAGTTGATCGAACGACTTCTTAGTTTTGTTCGCCCATTGCATTTGTCGGTCGATCAATGTCTCCTGCATAATCTGATCAAAGAAGTAGTCGATGGGATACAGGCTCGTCCCGATTTCCGGGATGTCGAGTTTAGTGTCGCCTGTCCGGACCAGTTGGTTATTCGGGCAGACAAACTGCTATTGAAACAGGCCATTCTCAACATCGTTGAAAATGCCGCCTGTGCGTGCATGTCAACCAAAGGGAAAGTGATTGTAGAAGGACTTAGTGATTGCACGAGGGCCCGCATTTCCGTATCCGACAACGGCGTTGGCATGTCTGACGAAGTACGTGCAAATATGTTCACTCCGTTTTTCTCATCTCGCCCGTCTGGCACTGGCCTTGGCCTGCCGCTTGCCGCAAAAATAATCGATATGCATGGCGGCAGTATTCACGCCGAATCTATTGTCGGCAAGGGCAGTCGGTTCACGATCTGCCTGCCGACCACCCGCGAGTTAGCGGACGGTAACGATGGCCCAGCTCGCGTGCGAGCCAATGTGGCGAACTAGATCAGATCCCGTGCGTTCACTACATTCCAATCTTCGGGAGCGCACCTTTCCTGGCCTACCTAACTTGCAAGAAATGTGGAAGCGAATGGCTGGTTTTGATGGTTATCGCCATCATGGTTGTTGCTACAGCGTTGCCGGTTGACTCATGCGCGCGGATTCGCTGCATGCGGCGACGATCCGTTCGGTGTCGCGGGCAATGGCCAGTTCTTCGTTGGTCGGGATGACAAGCGTACGAACGCGGCAGCTATCCGTGCTGATGTCGACATCGATACTGGACACCGAATTGTTCTTGCTTTCGTCTATGTCTACCCCGAGAAAACCAAGACCATCACAAGACAACTTGCGCACAATCGACGAGTTTTCACCTATGCCGCCGGTGAAGACAATAGCATCCAGTCCGCTCATCGCAGCAGCGTAGGCGCCGATGTATTTTCTAAGTCGGTAGCAGAACATGTCCAAGGCCAGTTGGGCGGTAATATTGCCATCGTCCGCAGCTTCGATGATTTCCCGCATGTCCGACGACACTCCCGAGATGCCCACCAAACCAGGATGTTTGTTCATCAGGGTATTGGCTTCGTGAAGCGAAAGTTCTTCCCGCGCCATTATGTGCAGAATTATGGCAGGATCCATGTCGCCGCAGCGTGTACCCATTATCAGACCTTCCAGAGGTGTGAAGCCCATGGAACTATCCACGGAAACACCGTTGTCGATGGCAGCAATGGAACAACCATTGCCCAGATGACAGGTCACCATCTTTGTGGAAGTGAGATCTCTGCCGAGAACGGCTGTCGCCCGTTCGCTTACATATCGATGAGAAGTTCCGTGAAATCCGTATCGTCGGATTTGATAGCGTTTGTACATAACATAGGGAAGGCCATACATGAATGCTTTTGGTGGCATCTTATGATGGAAGGCGGTATCGAAGACAGCGACCTGCGGAGCGTCCGGCAGGATCTGCTTGCAGGCGTTAATGCCCCTGATATTGTGGGGATTGTGCAGGGGTGCCAGCTCGATCAGCGTGCGTAGTTCACGCATCAAATCGGGCGTTACCAGGACTGATTCTGTGAACCGCTCGCCGCCGTGGACGACACGATGTCCTACAGCGTCGATTTCAGATACATTCTGTATGACGCCATGATTGTCGGATAGCAGAATCGAAATGACATATTGTATTGCGGCGATATGATCCAGTATCTCGGCCGATATCTTCACCTCGTGGCGATCGTACGGTTTGTGAGAAAGCACAGAAGCAGACATGCCGATACGAGCGACATTGCCTTTGGCCAGCGCTTGCTCTGTTTCAGTGTCAATTAGCTGGTATTTGATCGACGATGAGCCGCAATTGATAACTAAGGTTTTCATAACAATCATTCACTCCACAAACATTTCGTCCGATCGGGCATTACTACGATATTACCTTCTCGGTCATAGGCGAAGAATCCAAGACCCGTTTTCACTCCAAGGTGTCCGGCGCGAACCATTTTGCGCAGGAGCGGACAGGGATTGTATTTGTGTTCCGACAATTCCCCCAACAGGTTTTCCATCCACGACATGACTAAGTCCAGGCCCATCATATCGGCCAGAGCAAGAGGTCCGACGTTGAATCCAAACCCTAATTTCATAGCTTTGTCGATATCTTGTGCCGTCGCGACTCCCTCCATCAGGACGTGCATAGCTTCGTTCAGGAGAGGAACGATAATGCGGGTCGTAACGTAACCGGGGTACTCGTTCACCATTATCCATTGCTTGTTGAGCATTTCAGCAAGTTCGACAGCTTTCTCGGCGGTAGCGGCATCGGTTTTGAGGCCGTGAACGATTTCTACAACAGGAATGCGAGTAACCGGATTGAGAAAGTGCATGCCGATGACTTTTTCCGGCCGCAGGGTAGTCGAAGCGATCTCGGAGATGGAAAGAGTGCTTGTATTGGTAATCATTATGCAGTCTGGGGGGCATGTCTGATCCAGCGTCTCTAACAGTCTGCCCTTTGCGCTCATGTTTTCCGGGATGGCCTCCATAACAATGTCGGCGTTGGCTGCATCGGACAGATCGTCCGACGGAACGATTCTGGCCAGAATTGCGCGCTTCTCAGTTTCTGTCAGCCCCCAGCGATCGATTTCACGATCAATCGATTCGCCCACACGCTTTACACCCTGTTCGGCCAGAATTGCAGTCTGGTCGATGAGAGTCACTTCGGTTCCTGAGGCGGCGATTGCTTCTGCAAGCCCCTGGCCCATCACTCCGGCGCCAACTATTGCAATTCTTGATCCAGACATCTTCGTTAACCCCCTTCACCTTCTTGTTGTCCGCCGTACTCAATGGCGATTCCTGATGAAACAATCCTGTTTGGACTATTATCGACTTTTCTCACTTCTCTGCCAGCCCTGCAAGCAATGAATTCGTCGGCGATAGTTAAGATTGACAACCGTATGGGTCGATTGTATGTATAACCCGTGTCAGGAAAAACTATATCTGGGAGATTAGATGAAGAGAATGTTTCTTTCTGTGATAACGACGGTAGCTCTTATTTCCTTTCTTGCGCCGTCCGGTCAGGCTGGGCTTCAGCGAGTGGCGAGGAGGCTCAATGTAGTGAGCCTGACAGGCGGCTACTCGACAATACTCGGCAGCTACGAGGGAATTGGCTCGGACTCCTGGAGAGAGGTCTTTAGCACTCCCGGGCCGGATGTAGATGTGGATGGTGATGGACTCTACGAGCCAACCTACCATCTTGGTTTTTCATATGGCCAGATTAGAAACAACCGAATGTACGTGGGCGTCGGTCTTGCTTACACCCAAGTAAGAACGGAAAACACTATTGATGTGCCGGGCTATGGTCGTGTAATGCAACTCGAAAACGACTTTGATTTCAATCTGTATGACATTAACTTCGATTTCAATTACCATTTAACTAACGTCCATCGGGCAGCGTTCTCGCCATACGTTGGAGTCGGGCTTGTGGGCGGATTCTTCGTTTCATCTTCCCCGGGGCGAGACCCCCAAACCGGGCTTAAGTTTGCGTCCGAGTCCCAATTAAAATTCACTACGAGGCTGAACTTCGGAGTCGATCTGAAGCTGGTTCGGTCTGCATCGAAGCGGTCGTATGTGGCATTATCGTCGGTCAATAGCTGGGACGTGCTCGCAACTGGCCAACGGCCGAAGTATCTCAATATCGGCGTAGCCATAAAGTACTACTTTCGGCCATGATGATTGAGGACGGTAGTTTGTCATACTGTGTCCCGGATGTTGATGCGTTGAGAATGGAACAGGTGAGACTATGATAGCCACTCGAAGTGTTCGATCTCCTTCACTGTCATTCGTTGCGGTTTGTCTTCTGGCGATTTTCATAATTTCGTGCGGTGATGACGATCCCCCAAACGGCGGCGGAAAGCAGGCTGAACGGATAAGTGCTGTCAACGGCATCAAGTACAAAGGTATTATGGGGTCCGATTCCCTAGTCCCAATTCTCGAATTCGCTGCCTTAGATACTAATGGCCGGGGGATGGCGAACAAGTGGATTCATTTCAGCTTGCTGGAGGGGGACGGCGCTATTTTGGCCGACTCACTACAATCCGACAGCTCCGGTCTGGTGAAGACGGGATACACTTTCGACGGCGCGTTGGGGCACGCTATCTTGCGAGCCTGGTCGCCGGCGTTTGACTCTGCAGAGGTTCGTATGCGGGCGAATACCCTTATTCCAGGCCCAACCGGTCAGGGGCAGTATGTGCTTTTTTCCGACAGTTATCGAGATGCCCTCGATTTCAACGGGTCGCCGGTTGTGCTCACCCCGGACCCCCGCCCAGACGTAGGTTTGTTCTATGCCGATTATGAAAGCGCTCTGGGTGTTGTGGTTATGGTTATTGACGCTGATCTGGATGGCAGGATAGACGATACGTCCAGCATACATGGCGTTATTGTGAATTCAGTCTATCCATTTAAGACGGCGGACTCGCTGGGAATTGGTTCGAGTTATGCGGACGTGATATCTGCATGGGGTCAGCCTGATTCTGTTTTTCGTGATTCCGTCATTCCTCCTGCTCTTACTCTTCGATATGACAATCCATCGAGAAGTTGGTTTTTCCTGGACACGGTGGCTGCAAATAGCCCCGAGACGCTTAGCACAGTTTTCGAAATCCATTTGACATCATTTGTAAAGAGTGGGCCTGCCCCTGCCAGCAGTTTCGGAGGGCAGATGCCTTCTCGAGTACGAGAGAAGCAGCTACAGAATAGTGATTGACTCTGTCAGGTAGCTGTCGCATCCACAGGGGTTCCGTCCTACGGGAATTTCATTTGTCTACCTTACCAACAAGTCGTTTCTCTTTGCGTTGCCCTGAGATCGCAGATATCAGGATTTCATCCTCATGTTGGTTCAATTCTTGACAGAAGAGAACTGGGTGTGTAATATGCCGCTCGAATTACATAAGTAAGAAGAAAGGATCACTGGTACATGAAGATGTTCATTCTTACCGTATTGTTGCTGTCCGGCTGCCTGCTTCTGGCTATGGGATGCTCTGCGGATGGCAAGAAACCAGAGGCGAAAAAGGAGCCGGTTGTGGCGCAGAACGAAGCTTCCGACTCGGCAAAGGCTGGCACCGATGACAGTCTGGCTGCCGTAACATTTCCGATTCGAAATAAGGACAACCAAATTGTCACGCTGGAAACCGATCTTGGCAAAATGGTTGTCGAACTGTACCACGATGTGGCCCCTGCTCACGCTGACTCGTTTGCCGCCCGTTCCAAGGACGGATTCTACGACGGGCTGATTTTTCATCGCGTGATAAAGGACTTTATGATTCAAGGTGGCGATCCTCAGGGTACTGGCATGGGTAATGCAGGGTATTTCCTGCCCGCTGAATTCAGTGATTTGCCTCATCAGGATGGGACACTATCGATGGCGCGTGGGGGAGACCCGAATTCGGCCTCCTGCCAGTTCTTTGTCTGCTTGGGCAAGAACAGGGCGACATCGAGTCTTAATGGCAAATACACGGTCTTTGGTCAGCTGCTGAAGGGCTACGACGTTCTTCATGCCATAGGTGACTGTGAAGTGGTTCAGAGTCCCAATAACCCACGCGAGATATCGGTGCCGAAGGAGAAGCAGTACATCCGCAAGGCATATTTGTCTGACGCTGAAGGCAACCCATTGTAACTCTTGGCCCAATCACAGGTATCGAGGGGCAGACCGCGAGGTCTGCCGCCCACGATAATTCTGTTGTGGAGGATGTTTTGGAACAGTGCCTGATGTCCTTCGTTATAGTTTGATATGATGACACGTTCCATTGCCATTCTTGGCTCTACCGGCTCAATTGGTCGATCTACGGTCGAGGTTGCAAAAAAGCATCCCGGCTGTTTTCGGGTACGAGCTCTGGCCGCTCACTCTAATATCGAATTGTTGGCCCTGCAATGTCGGGAGTTCAGGCCGCAGTATGTTGGCATTGTCGATCCCTCGGCCGCAGGCGGCCTTAGGAGCCTGCTTGCCGATCAAGAGATAGAAATCGTTGTCGGCGCTGATGAGGTAGTTCGTTTGGCGGGCGTCGATGATGTCGACATGGTTGTCAACGCTATCGTCGGTGCGGCAGGCCTGCGAGCGTCAGTCGAAACAGTCCGGGCCGGCAAGCTGCTGGCTCTGGCCAACAAGGAGTCGCTGGTTGCCGGGGGGCCGCTGTTTGCCGACATGATCAAGAAATCGTCCGGGGCAAAGATACTGCCGATAGACTCCGAACACTCCGCCATTTGGCAGGTGCTCAACTGTGGTCGGCGTAACGAGATTCGCCAATTAATCATTACCGCTTCCGGGGGGCCTTTTAGAACTTTGCCTTTGGAGCAGTTCACGGAGATTACGGCGGAACAGGCGCTGAATCATCCGACTTGGAAGATGGGACCAAAAATTACAGTAGATTCTGCGACGTTGGTCAATAAGGGGCTGGAAGTCATTGAGGCGACCGCGCTGTTTTCGTTTTCGGCGGACCAGATTACGGTAGTGGTTCATCCGCAGTCGATAATACATTCTGCTGTAGAGTTTGTCGATTCTTCTATTATTGCACAGATGTCACGTCCGGATATGCGGCTGCCGATTACTTATGCTCTCTTCTGGCCGGAGCGGGTGGAGTCTGATTTCGGGTGTCTGGATTTGACTCGCTGCGCCGATCTGACCTTCGAGGCGCCTGATTTTGAGCGATTTCCAGCACTAAAACTGGCCTTCGAGGTCGCAAAAACCGGTGGCACGGCTCCGGCCGTATTCAATGCTGCAAACGAGGTTGCGGTGGCGGCATTCTTGAAAAACTCTGTGTTATTTACGAGTATTTCCGATATAATAGCAAGAACGGTTGAAACCGTTTCGGTGGTCTCAAAACCGTCGCTGGAAGACGTTTTGGGTGTTGACGGGGAGGCTCGGCGAGTGGCCGAGTCAATGATAGGAAAGACGACATGTTGTTGACGATACTGTCTTTTGTTTTTGTCCTGGGGATTCTGATTTTCATCCACGAGCTAGGCCATTTCCTTGTTGCCAAGCGGGTGGGTATACGAGTCGAAAAATTCTCCCTGGGTTTTCCGCCCAACATATTTTCTCGGACATTCGGCGATACGACGTACTGCATTGGCGTGATTCCTCTCGGCGGGTATGTGAAGATGGCCGGGGAGCATCCCGAGGACGGTCAGACCGGTGCTCCAGATGAGTTCATGTCGAAATCAGTGTGGCAAAGGGCTGCAGTCATTTTCGCCGGACCATTCATGAACTACGTGCTGGCCATATTTCTGCTGATAGGTATTGTCTATTCTACCGGTCAGCCGCGCTATGACGAAGGCCGCATTCTTGTGGGTCAGGTTTCGGAAGATTCTCCGGCAGCCGGGGCCGGACTTTTGGAGGGAGATCAGATAATCGGACTCAACGGTGAACAAGTGTCTCAATTTGATTCACTTCGCACTCGTCTGAACGGCTTTGTCAGCGAGGAAATCGAGTTGATCTGGATTCATGAGGGGGATACGGTAAGCCAAAAGATGACGACAATGACAGTTCCAACGCTCACGGAGGACGGTGAGATTGATTCGGTTGGAATCATCGGATTCCGCCAACATGCGGTTGGATACGATCGGTTTGGTCTGGTTGAATCGGCGCAGCGAGGTTTCATTGGCGCGCATGTGATAGTCTACGAAACAGTGCGCTTTGTCAAACAACTGGTCACCGGGCAAATATCCGGGAAAATGGTTGGCGGGCCGCTCTTCATTGCGCAACAGTCAGGCAAAGAAGCCCGAAAAGGGGCATTTTTCCTGTTCCGTTTTATGGCCCTCTTGTCGGTGAACCTAGCTGTGATTAATGTTTTGCCAATTCCGGTGCTTGATGGCGGGCAGTTGGTCTTTCTTGCGGTGGAGAAGATCAAGGGGGGGCCGTTGTCGCTGAAGGCAAGAGCAATCTCGCAACAAATAGGGATTCTGGTCGTATTGACCGTCGTGTTGGCCGTGACATACAATGATATTGTTCGTGTTTTCAAAGGCCTTTGATTCATGACTCTGTGCGGAGATAAGAAGGCATCGTGATTTTGAGAGAAGCGCAGGCCGTTGGGAGCCACTCTTGGTTCAAATTGTATAATAGGCAAATATGGCGGGAGCAAACGGCCTTATATGAGTCGTCCCGCCTGGGAATAGGATTGTTCAAATGAACCAACACAAAGTAACAGATTCAGCTTGGGACAACTTGAAACAAGTGCTGCTGGCGGTCGTGATGGCCGTGATTATTAAGACATCGGTTGTCGAAGCATACAAAATACCCTCGCCGTCGATGGAGGACACACTTTTGGTAGGAGATTTCTTGCTGGCCAACAAATTTCTCTACGGCGCCACCTTGCCGCTGGTTGACTGGCGCCTGCCGGAGTTTCGTCGGCCGGAACCGGGTGATGTTGTCATTTTCATCTACCCTCGCGACAATGTAACCAAGTATATCAAGCGGTGTGTGGCTGGTCCGGGCGATACCGTAGAGGTGAAAAATAAGCAACTGTTTGTAAACGGAGAGAAATTCGACAATCCTGAACACTCCAAGTTTATCAATGTATATCCCGACGGGCGACAGCGAATAGTACCGCGCGGCCCTGGTGGACGGGAGAGCCTCGACAATTATGGTCCGTATGTAGTCCCGCCCGAAAGCTACTTCATGATGGGTGATAACCGAGACAACTCATCTGATTCGAGGGTTTGGGGGCCGGTTCCTTTTAAGAACGTCTTGGGAAAGGCTCTGATTATTCACTGGTCATGGGATGACAGTATCTACCCCTCACCTGACGTTTCAGTCAGCGATCCGTTGTCAGTTCCCCGTATGTTCATTTACAACGCTGCACACTTTTTCCAGAAGGTTCGATGGGCTCGATTGTTCGGGCTTATTTCGTAACCTAGTCGGTACCGTTGATCGAGAGATGGATGTAAGGAGTTGGAATTGACGGCAAGAGTTTTTGGATTGTCGCTGCTGGTTGCGGCGTTTGGTTTGATTTGTTGTTCGGCACTGGTGGCCGGGCCTGCTGTTGAAATCCCCTCTAAGGAGTTTGATTTTGGCAAAGCTGTTCAGCATGCGAAACTTCATCATGCGTTCTGGATAAAGTCGGTAGGTGACGACACGCTGCGGATTACTCGAATCGAGCCGGGGTGTGGTTGCACTAAGGCCCCCATCGAGGATTCTGTCCTTGCTCCGGGTGACAGTACCTTGTTGCAGATTTATTTTTCAACTAAATCATTTCGGGGCCAGGTTAGCAAGAAGCCGTATATTGAAACAAATGTTGATGCGACTAAGCACTACATGAGAATAATGGCCGAGCTTGTCACGGAGACAACGGCACTGCGGCCTATCGAAATCACTCCCTCCAAGCTGGATGTATCGCAATTCTCTCAGAAGCCTCGCCGCAGCGCCAGGTTTCATATCAGTAATAGCGGCGATAGTGATTTGAGAATCATCGTAGTCGACCAGGGTAATAAGTACTTCGACGTCAAACTACCGGAAAAGCTAAGTGCGGGCGAGACTATTGAGGGTATTATCAGAGTTCGCGATGATGCAATCGAGCAGGAGTTTGAGCAGTCAATTACTTTCGAAATCGACGACGAAGAACACTCTCGTTTCAGCCTGCCGGTGAAACGAATGTATCGATTAGAATCGAAGTCGGTGGCACGTCGGCGCGACAAGTAGAAGTTCTTCAGACAGTTTTATTGGACCGGTAGATTCCTGGCGGTTGTTCGCCGATTGGGTTCTTTAGGGTCAGAAGCTTTGGCACGCTGCTCGATCTGTTTATCAATGAACTGGTACGCC